>JAPYUD010000137.1:0-8049 GCA_029936215.1 Pirellulaceae bacterium
CCAATTGAAGAAGATAAGGATCCAAGGGGAGCGGCTGCAAAAGAACAATGAGATCTGGCCAGAACTCGAGGTTGTATTCCAACGCTACGACGCCGCGATGACATGGCCGATAGAGGAAAAAGAGCTCCATTCACACGAACACTCTCATGTGACTGGTGGAGGAGAAGGCTCGGCAGGCGGTTAGCCAGCCAGGGGGATGCTGTGAGTGAATGTCCCAATTCGCTATCCACTTAAACAGGCACTATCATGGGGCCATGTGCCGTCATCTCCTAGTTCTGTCCTTCGTGATTCTGCAGGCCGGTTGTGGGACGGAACCAGGAACCGCCCCCCAGGCAGCCAATCCTCCCGCACCGGCAGCTCCTGCCCTGGATGACCAGCAGGCGCGCAAGCGGTACCAGGAGCAGATCCAGAAGGCACACCAGCTGGTTCGCGATGCAGCGGAGCTGCTGGATGGTATCGCGGCAGCATCCGAGGCCAGGAAAGCTCGCCTGCAACTGGACAAGCTGAGCGATGAGATGGCGTTGGTGGCCCGCGAGATGGTTACCCTGGGAGTTGATATTACCGGGGATATTACCTACCACAAGAAGCGGGTGGAGTTCTTTGCCACCCAGGAGAAACTCCGGGGGGCCGTTGTGCCGTTGCAGGCCAATGACAGTGCCTGGCGAGTGATGCGACCGTCAGTCGACCGATTTAAACAAGAACTTGATAAACTCAACCTGGGTATCTGAGGTTGGCCACCCTTCGTGGAAGTGCTTCTTTTCCTTCATCCGCAGGATTGTATCGCCATGCAAGCACGACATGTTTTTCGCTGGTTTGTTATCCTTTGGGCGGTTGGATTCTCTTGGAATGTGCTTTGTGGACAGGAAAAAGTGGACTACGCGATCGTGATTCATGGCGGCGCAGGTTCTGCAAATATCGATGCGGATGTTGTCACGGCCCGTACCCGTTCTCTTGGTGAGTACCTCGAGGCTGGTGTCGAGATGCTCAAGCAGGGGAAGGCGAGCCTGGATGTCGTGGAACAGGTGATCCGTATGCTGGAGGATGACCCGCTCTACAATGCCGGACGGGGTGCCGTCTATAACAGCGAGGGAGGGCACGAGCTGGATGCCTCGATCATGGATGGCCGGGACTTGAGTTGCGGGGCGGTGGCCGGTGTCACCCGGGTCAAGAACCCGATTTCCCTGGCTCGGCATGTGATGACCGACACGCGGCATGTCCTGCTGGCTGCTGATGGGGCGGATCGCTTTGCCCGGCAACTGGGACTGGAACGTGTCAAGCAGAGTTACTTCCATACCGACCATGCCCGGAAGCGATGGGAAAAGGCACAGGCGGTGGAAGAAGAAAAGCAGGCGAGCGCTGGAAAACTGCCGCTGTACCTGGGGACGGTTGGCTGCGTGGTACTGGACCGTGAGGGGAATATCGCGGCAGGCACGTCGACCGGTGGCCTGACCAACAAGAAATACGGACGCGTGGGCGACTCGCCGATCATTGCCGCCGGTACCTATGCTGACAACCGCACCTGCGGGGTGTCGGGGACAGGGATCGGGGAGCACTTTATCCGTCATGCGGTCGCTTACGATGTGAGTGCTCGGATGATGTACCGCGACGATTCACTCGAGGAATCCGCACGAGCCGTGATCCACGAGACGCTCAAGCCGGGCTACGGGGGGATTATTGCCCTGGATCAGGCCGGGAACATCGTGATGGAATTCAACACTCCCGGCATGTCTCGGGCCGCCGCCGATTCTCGAGGGCGTTTTGAAGTCCACGTGGGAAAATAATGCCAGGAGTTCGAACAAGGAGTCTCCAGATGGTAGATAACCGGCGGACTTTTTTGCAGGCCTCGGCTGCTTCCCTGGCTGTTTCCGGGCTGGCCCACACCGCCCACGCGGACGCCTCCGGAAAACTATCGGTGGGACTGATCGGTTGTGGAGGCCGTGGAACATACCTGCAACAGGTTTTCAATGACCTGGAGAACGTTGAGATTACCTATGTTTGCGATGCTGACCAGGGGCGGCTTGCCTCTGCGGCACGCCAGGTGAATGGTGGGCAGGCCAGGCCGGTCAAGGATATGCGGCGAGTCCTGGACGACAAGACTGTCGATGCAGTGATCGTGGCGACCCCCGATCACTGGCACTCGCCAGCTGCCATACTCGCCTGCCAGGCGGGCAAGCATGTCTACGTGGAGAAACCCTGCTCTCACAACCTTCGTGAGGGACGGATGCTGGTCGAGGCAGCCCGCCAGAACAAGTGCGTGGTACAGCATGGTACCCAGGTGCGGAGTACCTCGACCATGATCGAGGCAATCGAGATGCTCCGGGATGGCGTGATCGGTACGGTGCTTGTCTCCAAGGCCTGGAATATCCAGAAGCGAGGTAATATTGGGCACCAGTCCCCGGGAGCGGTGCCGGAAAGCCTGGATTACGATCTCTGGGTCGGGCCTGCCACAATGGTGCCCTACCAGCAGAACCGGGTCCAGGGTGGCTGGCACTGGTGGTACCACTTTGGCACCGGTGACATGGGGAATGACGGGGTGCATGATATCGACTATGCCCGCTGGGGACTGGGCGTGACTACCCATCCCTCTCGCATCTCTGCCGCGGGGGGAAAGTTCTTTTTTGATGATGACCAGCAATTCCCGGATACCCAGCAGATCGCTTTTGAATACCCGGGCAACGGAACGGTGGGACAGAAACGCATGCTGATCTATGAACAGCGACTCTGGTCCACAAACTATCCCTATAACGTCGATAGTGGCGTGGAGTTTTACGGAACCGAGGGGCAGATGTTCCTCAGCAGGAGAGGCAAAGTACAGATTCTTGGTGAACGTAACAAGAAGATCGCCGAGGATCTGCCACGCGTGGAACAGGATGCTCCAGCGCATATCAAGGACTTTGTCGGCGCGATCCGGGAGGATCGTGCATGCAATGCGGATATTGGCATCGGCCATCTTACCTCGTCACTCTGCCACCTGGGAAATGTTGCCACCAGGCTGGGCCGTGGTTTTGCGTTCGACCCGGCCAGCGAGCAGGTGATCGATGACGAGGAAGCGAACAGGCTGATGGGCCGAAGCTACCGGGAGCACTGGGGGACTCCCAGGAGTAACTCGTGAATCGGACCTGTCTGCGGAATACTGTCCTGGTTGCTCTCGGCGGCCCGTTTGTCCTGCTCGCCGTGGCAAGATCAGAGCCACCTGCTCCGCTGGGCTTTCCAGTGGAGGCCGCCGCGGTCCAGCAGAGCCAACGCGTCTGGGCAGAAGAACTCCAGCGGCCGGTGGAATTTGTTAACTCGGTTGGAATGCGGTTGCGACTGGTTCCTCCCGGGTCTTTTCAAATGGGGTCGTTACCGGACGAGCCAGGCAGGGGAAACGACGAATGGCGATACCAGGTCGCTCTCCGCCGCCCCTTCTACCTGGGATGTTGCGAGGTGACGCAGCAGCAGTACCGGCAGGTGATGGGGGAGGGGCCAAGCCTGTTTGCCCGGGGGGCTGCCTTCGAGGATCGGGTGGAAGGCATCGAGACAGGCCAGTTTCCCGTGGATTCGGTCAGCTGGTACCAGGCGGTCGCCTTTTGCCGGCGACTCTCCAGCAAGGAACAGGAATCGCATCCCCAGCGGCGATATCGCTTGCCAACCGAGGCCGAGTGGGAGTTCGCATGCCGGGCGGGATCCAGCGGGTTTTTTCCTGGTGGGCGGACGGTTGACCAGCTTGGAGAGGTGGCGAACTACCGCCACCGGCAAAGTGCTAGCCGCCCGCTGCCGGTCGGTCAGCTGGTCCCCAATCCTCTCGGTCTTCATGACATGCAGGGGAATGTGTGGGAATGGTGCCGCGACTGGTACCGGGATCGACCGCCACAGCGCACGCGGCTGGTCGATCCGGCAGGACCGATCCGCGGATCCACTCGGGTGATTCGCGGCGGTGGCTGGTATAGTGGCCCGGCTCGTGTTCGTCACGCCGAAAGGGCTGCGGATCCACCCTCGGTGGGTGATCCCGATACCGGTTTTCGCGTGGTCCTGGAAATCTCCGGCACACGCTACCGGCGCCTGGGGCAAAGCCGATCTTCGGTGTCCCCTTAATGGATTCGATCCGCCAGCTGGGTTAAAACAGGAAAAGAATGCTGACCACAAAGGCAGCTGACCTCACCAAGGATAGGGAATCATGGATCGTCGAAAAAACAGGATGGGACTGTTCGTGCTGCTTGTGCTTGCAAGCATGATGCTTGTCCGACAGGCCGAAGCAGTCACGCGACCAAATATTCTCTTCATTTATACCGATGATCATTCGCATCGCACGGTGAGCTGTTACGACCAGGCATATCCATGGGTCGAGACTCCACATATTGACCAGCTGGCATCCACTGGAGTGCGGTTTAGTGATGCGTATGTTGGTACCTGGTGCATGCCTTCGCGAGCCGCCATGCTCACCGGGCACCACCCCTACGGCGTGCAGACCATGCGGATGGTAGGCCAGTACCCGGGGAGCGAGTATGACCCGGCAGCCTGTCCCTTCTGGCCGTCGGTCTTTCGAGAACATGGATACGTGACCGCGCAGATTGGGAAATGGCACACCGGGGTAGATACCGGTGCAGGTCGTGACTGGGATTACCAGGTGGTCTGGAATCGGCCGCGCTATCCCGATAACGCGGGCCATTATTACTACGATGAGTTGATCGAAACCAACGGTGGCGAGCCCGAGATGGTGAAAGGGTACTCGACCGATAACTATACCGAGTGGGCTTCCGATTTCATCCGAGGGGAACACCGGGATCCGGAAAAACCGTGGTACCTGTGGTTGTGCTTCGGAGCAGTCCACGGCCCCTTCACCCCTGCCGAGCGGCACCTGGAGGCCTATGACGATATCGAGGTCCCGACGCCGGCGGATATCTACCCCCCGCGACCCGGTAAGCCGGCTTACATGCAGAAGGTTGCTTACTGGAAGCAAGATCAGCAGGGTCGGCCGGAACTGACAGGGGGATTCCAGGCGCTGACCGTAAATACCCAGGGAATCCATGGTAACACCCTGACCGACTGGGTCCGGCAGTACCACCAGGGAGTACTGGCACTGGATGAATCGGTTGGCAAGCTGATGGCGGTCTTGAAGCAGACGGGCCAACTGGAAAACACGCTGGTCGTTTTTACCTCGGACCAGGGTTTCGCCTGGGGGCAACATGGTTTTCGTATGAAGCTGGCGCCCTATGATGCCAACCTGCGGAGTCCCTTGATTGTCAGCATGCCGGGCACCATCCCGGCAGGAAAAACAGTGGCGACGCCCGTGGGAGGAGTGGACCTGGTTCCCACCTTTTTCCATTTTGCCGGGCTTCGGTTGCCCTGGAAGATGCACGGCCATGACCTCTCGCCGCTGCTCAAGCATACGGAGAAACCCTGGCGTCATCCGGTCCTGCTCACGCTCACCGGGCGCCGTTATGGTGCGGACACGGACCTGGTTCCCACCGATCCGGCAGAACGGGATATCAACGGCATCCCCTGGTGGGTTTTCCTCCGGAAAGGGGATTTCAAGTACATACGCACGCTGGTCGAGGGAGAGATCGAGGAGCTTTATGATCTGGCGGCCGATCCCGAAGAACTCACCAACCTGGCCCTGCAGCCCGAATACCAGTCGACGCTGGTTGAATTTCGCAAGGCCCTGGTTCGGGAGTTGCGTCGGACCGATGCGGGAATGGCCAGGCAACTTCCCGCTGTCGCCCAGGGAACCCGGTAATCCCGGGTCGATGGGAACCTCCACTCTCCAGGCTTGGTAATCACGGCAGGTGATCGATGTTTGACGAAGAGAAAGGTCGTTATTACCACTATGACGATCCGGGGGAGAGCGATTCGGTTGACTTCTCCAAGCTCAACGCCGTCGACTGGACAAAGATCAAGCATGTCAGGGTAGGGGTCCTGTTACTGATGATCGACAAGATCATCCACTGCCTGGTTGCCGTTGGCTGCCTGGTCCTGCTGGCCAGCATTCACGGCAGTTTCATCGAGGAAGTTGGCCAGCCAGGCAACCGGGCAGCGGCACTGGGGATGCTGGTGGCACTTGCCATGGGTGTTTTCTGCCTGGCCAGTTGTCCGGTTGTTATTTCCGGAATCCTGGGAGTCATTGGAACCGCGCTTTGTATCGATGTTCCCAGGGTGACAGGTGCGCGGGGACCGATCATCATCTCTGTTGTTTGTTCTGCGTTGATTGGCCTGACAGGCGAGATTGCCGGTCACCTTCAGCCGATCCTGGGAATGAACATTCCCCTGCCGAGCCTGTCTGTGATGGTCGGTATTCCGCTCTGGCTGGCCAGTTACACGACTTTCACCATCTTCCTGTTGCGACTGTCCCGTTTTTTCCGTGCCAGGCATCTGCCCAAACGGATTTCCACAGTGACATTCATCCAGGTGTTATTCCTGGGCATGTTATTTGTCAGCGTGGGTGCCGACGGAGTTGGAAATATCACGCCGGAACGCTTGTTCCTGATGTTTGTCGGGGTTGTGGTGATTTACCTCTCCTGGGCGTTGACATCGATCTGGGTCTACCGTGGTTTTTACAGGATGCTGGGAAATCTCCCGTTGCCCACGCGGTAAAGAGATGCTGACCGGTTCCTGGCGGCTCACAGACAGTGATGTCGTGAGATGGTAGGATGTGCTTTTGTGAAAAGGATGTTCCAGTTCCAGCCATGGAGGGGTGCCAATCAAGGTTCCATTTCCGAGAGTTGCTGATGCCCCGCAGCTGGCGAATCGTTGTTTTGACCGGAATGGCCAGCCTGCTACTGGTGGGGACTGGCCAGTCAGAAAAGCGAAAGGATGATATCAGCTTGTTGATGTCACTCGACAGCTTTGTTGAGCAGGCGATCAAGGGACGTGGTGAGATTTCCGACCAGCGCCGCCATGAGCTGGATCAGCTGGCGAGGGAATCTGCCGCAGTATTGAAAGACCAGGGACGACTGGAACTGGTTTTTGTCTGTACCCACAATTCGCGCCGTAGCCAGATGGCACAGGTCTGGGCCCACGTGGCGAGTGTGCATTACGGCGTCAGTGGACTCACGACCTACTCCGGTGGTACCGAGACAACCGCGTGCAATCCCCGTACTGTCACTGCCCTCAAGACCGCGGGGCTGGCAGTCGACAGTCGGCGGCAGGGTGAAAACCCGGTTTACCGGGTTCATTTTTCTGAACGGGCAAAGCCACTCCAGCTTTTCTCCAAGGTCTACCATGACGAGGAGAATCCAAGCCAGGATTTCTTTGCCGTGATCTGCTGTAGTGAAGCCGATACGAACTGTCCTGTTGTCGAGGGGACATCCCATCGCTACGCCCTGCATTACCTGGATCCCAAGGTCTCGGATGAAACTCCCATGGAGGCAGAGACCTACATGGAGAGAAACCGGCAGATTGCCCGGGAGATGTTCTACCTTGTCTCCATTATTTCCGCGGCGATCCAGTAGGGTGGCAATCATCCACTCCCGCTGGAATCGGACACGGAGTTCCTGCCCGCGGCGGGTAATCAAAACGAGAATCTCATGACGGCCCACGATACAGAAACCCGACCCCGGCTTCGCAAGGCGATCGGTGGCCTGGGGTTCTTCTGCCTCGCCTTCGGGTCGATGATCGGTGTGGGCTGGATCACCGCACTTGACGACTGGTTCAAGAATGCCGGGCCGGGTGGAGCGATGGTTGCCTTTGTGGCAGGTGGCCTGCTGATGCTGCTGATCGGTCTCTGTTACGCCGAGCTGACTCCCATGCTCCCGGTTACCGGTGGCGAGGTCACTTCAGATCCAGTTCGAAAACTTCCGAGCGGTAGGTCCAGTCGGTGCCCGCAGTTGCTATCGAGGGCGGACTTGTCTGGACCGGTTGCCCCTGGGCCAGGCAGGGCAGGGCCAGGGCCGCGAGGGCCAGCGTGAGGAGGCAGGTTCCAGGGATGCGTCGACGCATGGCAGCCTGTCTGCGGGAAAGGGTAAAGTGACGAGGATCGCCATGAAGTTTACCAGCTTCCAGTCGGGGTGAGAGGATTTGAACCTCCGACCTTTTGACCCCCAGTCAAACGCGCTAACCAGGCTGCGCTACACC
>JAPYUD010000138.1:0-8025 GCA_029936215.1 Pirellulaceae bacterium
GGGCATTTCAAGTGACTCGTGTTTGAGTGCCAGGATCAGCAGGCTTTGTTTGGGTTTGCGCGGGATAATGGCAGGGCCTGATTCTCCACCGCTGAGCATGGCAGGACGGCTGTCGAGCCGGAGTTCCCCCTTGACCTCGATACTGGCAGCGGAATGGCACTCGTAACAGTAGAGGACCAGGGCAGGCCGGATCTTTTTTTCAAAGAATTCAATGCCTGCCGGGTCGGATAGCGGCTCGGCGCCTCGCGCCACCGGGAGGAGGGAGAGCAGGCAGCTGCTGGCCAGTAACAGGAGGGAGGCGAGGGACTTCATTATCAGGGTCCGGCAGGGGAATTATCCTGCCTGATATTTTAACCGATAGAGGAATGGTGGGGGAAAGATCGCTACACTGATGGAGACGTGATCCAGATTGCTTAAACCCCGTGGAAAGAAGACCGATGAACAACCCAAGACGACGACTCACGCTGCTGGCCTTGCTCCCCTGCCTGCTCTGCTGTTGCCTGCTGACCGGGCTGGCGGATGAGAAAGCGAAGACACCGAAGGCCTTTATCGATGGTACGGGACCTGGCTGGCAGGCGATGGAGGAGAAGGACTTTGTTAATGTCAACGGGAACGAGGATACCTGGACCTTCAAGGATGGCATGATCGCCTGCACCGGCCAGCCGGTGGGAGTGATTCGCACGGCCAAGGAGTACAAGAACCTGGAACTGGTGGTGGAGTGGCGGCACCTGAAATATGCCGGGAACTCGGGCGTCTTTCTCTGGGCCCCGGAAGAGGTGCTCAAGGATCTTCCCAAGGGAAAACTACCGCCAGGTGGCATTGAAGTCCAGGTGCTAGACCTGGGTTACACCGAGCGATTCGTGAAAAACAACGGCAAGCAGCCGGACTGGTTTACCTCGCACGGCGATGTTTTCCCAGTCGGATCCTCCACGATGACTCCCTTTGCTCCCGTCGCACCGAACAAGCGACGGAGTTTCCCCAGCAAGAAATTGAGCAAGGGTGTGGGGGAGTGGAATCACTACTACGTGCGGGCGATTAACGGGGAAGTCCGCTTGTGGGTGAACGGCGAGGAGGTGTCCGGAGGCAAGGACTGCAAGCCGAGCAGTGGTTTTCTCTGTCTGGAATCAGAGGGTTCGCCGATCGAATTTCGAAACCTGCGAATTCGCGAGCTGCCCTAGTGGGGCGAAAAAGCCCTTCTCCAGGCCTGCGGAAGGATTCTGTTGGTGGAAAGTCGGGTAGCCGATATAATGAACAGTGAAGCGGTAATCGAATTCCTTACCAGGACAATACCGTGACCAAGCTCCCTTTAACGCATCCGAGTATCTCGCGTCGAACTGCCCTGCAGGCTGGCGCTATCGGTATGCTCGGCATGGGGACCAACCACCTCGATGCCCTCCGCACGATGGCGGCACCTGGGCACGAGTATCCGGGTGGGGGTACTGCCAAGTCCTGTATTTACATCTTCCTCTCGGGTGGCCTGGCCCAGCACGAGAGTTTTGATCTGAAGCCGGACGCTCCTGACGACGTGCGGGGCGATTTCAAACCGGCGTCCACGGCGACCCCGGGAATCCAAATATCCGAACACCTGCCGGAACTGGCCAAGCGGAGTGAGAAGTGGGCGATTGTCAGGTCGCTGACACATCCCACCAACGGGCACACGCTGGGACATTTTTTCATGCTTACCGGCCGCTCCGAGGCGCCCCCCGGTTTTCGGGGTGACCGCGTGGCACGGCCTACCGACTGGCCCTCGATTTCCTCGATCGTGGGAGACCGTTTGCCGGCCCGCAACAACAACCTGCCGCCGGCAATCGTGCTTCCCGAGAGGCTCGTGCACTGGTCGGGTGGCGTTATTCCCGGCGCCTATGGCGGCCTGATGGGTCGGAATCGGGATCCCTTCTTCATCGAGGCATCACCCTACGGGGACCCGATGTGGCGGGGAGCCTATCCGGAGTACACCTTCCCCAACCAGGCCAAGAAACCACCAAAGGATCCCGACGCACGGGTCTACCAGGCGCCCAACCTGAAACTTCCCCATGGCATGACCTCGGGGCGATTCAAGGGGAGGCTGGGACTGCTCGATTCAATTGACCAGCAGCGACGTGACCTGGAACGATCTGCCACGGTACAGGGATACGATGCCCAGCGAGAGCGGGTGGTCTCGATGCTGGTGGATCCGAAGGTGCGGCGGGCCTTTGATGTGACCAGTGCCAGTCCGAAAATGCAGGAGCGTTATGGGGCGAACAGTTTTGGCTGGTCGCTGATGATGGCTTACCGGCTGGTGGAAGCCGGGGTCAACCTGGTGCAGGTCAACCTGGGCAACAACGAGACATGGGATACCCATGGGAACGCGTTCCACCGGCTCAAGAACAAGCTCTTTCCGCCTACCGAGCGAGCGCTCTGTGCACTTCTTGACGACCTGGAAGCGAATGGAATGCTTGACGAGACGTTGATCGTGATCGGTGGCGAGTTTGGCCGCACGCCCAAGCTCTCGACGCTGACAGAGAGTTTCACAGAACCGGGCCGCGATCACTGGGGTGCGGTACAGAGTATCTTCATGGCGGGCGGAGGGATCCGTGGTGGGACGGTGGTAGGGTCGTCCGACAAGATCGGTGCCTACCCGGCGTCGGATCCTCAGAAACCGGACAACATGGCCGCCACTATCTACCACCTGTTGGGAATTCCCTCCACGGCGGCCTGGTATGACGAGCAAAACCGGCCCCACCAGGTCTACCATGGTGGCCCGATCCGGGGACTGCTCTAGAGATTGCCGGAAAAGTGGATCCCCCTTGCCGGGAGTATCGCGATGGCAAAAAAATGTGACTGGTGCCACGCTTCTTCCAGCGAGATGCAGGTCAAGGAAGTCACCTTCAAGTCCAGTACCGAACAGATCACCATCTGCTGCCAGGAATGTGAGGATCGGCTGGTCACTTTCGGCAAGTACGTCGAGTCCCACGTCTGGCACTTTTTTGCCGGGCTCCTGCTCCTTCCCGCGATCGGCGGCGTGCTGGCCGTCTGGCGCGAGAGTATCGACAACGGGGCTCTGGGTTACCTGGTGATGGGTGTTGGCATGGGAGCCGCGATCATCAAGTACCCCTTCGTGACTCCCCAGACCGTGCAGATGATGGGGATGAAAAAGGGAATCCTGCTGGGCCGGATGGTTGGCGTCCTGCTGGTACTGGTCGGTATTGGCCTTTTTGTTTTCTGCAACTGGTTTGTGTAGTACATAAAAAAACGCCTGCCACATATTCCAATGCCGGCAGGCGTCCGCGTCATGAGAGTCCTGCTTGTTCTACGAAGCCGGCGCAAAAGGGTTCGGAATTTCTCCCGGGAAGGTAAAATAATACTTTCGGAGAAAGTGGCTGATTTTCACCTGAAGAGAGGTGTTCCCGTGTTGTCCTGTTTCCTGGCGGCCTGCCGTCTCAAGGTGTTCCTGCTGGCTGGTTTCCTGCTGCTGGGAGTGTCCAGCCAGGTTCTGGCAGAAAAGGCCCAGTCTCCGGTAAATATCGTCTTCGTGATGATTGACGACCTGGGCTGGATGGACCTGGCCTGCCAGGGTAACCCGCTGGTGGAGACGCCGCACATCGACCGCTTCGCGCGCGAGGGATTGAGATTCACCGATGCCTATGCCGCGGCCCCGGTCTGTTCTCCCACGCGGGCGGCGGTGATCACGGGTCTGGCACCTGCCCGGCTTCAGATTACCAATCATATTCCTGACCGGGCGGATTTCACTCCGGAAAATGCTCTCCTGCAGCCAGCCGCGATGCTTAACTGGCTTCCTTCCGAGCATGTGACGATCGCCGAGCGACTGAAGGCCGCAGGTTACCGTACCGGGTTCTTCGGCAAGTGGCACCTGGCAGGCCGCGGAAAGGCGGGCGGCGCAGGTGACCCTGTCTACTATCCGGAAAACCAGGGTTTTGATGTCAATATCGGGGGCTGCACGCTGGGTGGCCCCCCAACATTTTTTGACCCCTACCGGATTCATAACCTTCCCAGTCGGAGGGAAGGAGAATACCTGCCCGACCGGATGGCAGATGAAGCGATCACTTTCCTCGAGGACAACCACGATCACCCGTTCCTTCTGATGCTCTGGAACTACACGGTGCACTGGCCGATGGAAGCACCCGCGCCGCTTCTGGAGAAGTACAAGTCGAGGACCGGGCCGGGTCTGAACGATACCCGTTACGGGGCCATGATTGAGGCGATGGACAGGAGTTTTGGTCGCCTGCTGGCCAAGCTGGATGAGCTCAAGCTCCGTGATAAAACGCTGGTGGTCTTCACTTCCGACAACGGGGGTTTCAGCGGGGTGGCCGATAACAGGCCACTCCGTGCTGGCAAGGGATATCTTTACGAGGGGGGGATCCGGGTGCCGCTGATGGTCCGCTGGCCTGGAGTGATCGAGCCAGGTCGGGAGTCGGCCGAGCCGGTGATTAGCATGGATTTTTCCCCCACGCTGCTGGAGGTTGCGGGGGTACCAGGTCGGCAGCGGATGGAGAGTGATGGGACAAGCCTGGTAGGTCTGTTCCGGGGCCAGGACCATCTCCGTCGCGATGCGATTTACTTTCACTACCCCAATTATGCCTGGCACGGGGATAACCGGCTGGGGGCGGCGATTCGCCGGGGAGGGTACAAGTTAATACGCAATTATGATGACCAGAGCGTGGAACTGTACAACCTTGCCGAGGATCTGTCAGAGAAAGAGGATCTGGCAGCGGTGCAGCCTGACCTGGCCCATTCGCTCGATCGCCAGCTTGGCCGCTGGCTGAAAAAAACCGGTGCCGCCATGCCGATTCCATCGGGCATCGGGCAGGAGTGAATTGCAGCGGGGAGCCGGCAGTTTCTGCTATCATGAATTGTGCCCCAATACCAGGCGGTATTTCCCATGAACAGACGGATTGAACTTGTCGTGATCATGCTGCTTGCCACCTTAACGGTGGCACGCCCGGCCACCGCTGAAGAGGAGAATAATCGGCCCTGGGCATTCACCGCTCCCAGGGCGGTCGAGCCTCCCGAGGTGAAGCATGCCGATCGCGTTCGCAACCCGATCGATGCGTTCGTGCTTGCTGGACTCCAGGAGAAGGGTCTTGAAATGGCCCCGGAGTCCAGTCGTCGAACGCTCATCCGGCGGCTCTCCATCGACCTGGTTGGATTGCCCCCCACGCCCGCGGAAGTAAAGTCGTTTATTGATGACGAGGATCCGGCGGCTTACGAGAAACTGGTCGACCGGTTGCTCGAGGATTCTCGTTACGGGGAGCGATGGGCGAGGTTCTGGCTGGACCTGGCCCGCTATGCCGACACGGCGGGTTACGAGGGAGATCCGGACCTGCCCCATGCCTGGCGATATCGCGACTACGTGATTGATTCGCTGAACAAGGACAAGCCGTACGACCTGTTCATCAGGGAACAGATTGCCGGGGACGAGTTTTCCAAGATCCTTGGTGCGGGGGATCTTCCCGGGGTGGATGCGGAAAAGGTCGTGGCGATGACCTTCCTGCGGCTGGCACCTTTTACCGAGCCACGCGGGGACGAATCGCGTCATCAGCTTCTCAGCGAGATGACCTCAACCGTCGGATCCGTCTTCCTGGGGATGACGGTGGGCTGTGCCAAGTGCCATGACCACAAGTACGACGACATTCCGACTCGGGATTTTTACCGCATGAAGGCATTTTTTTCCACGGTTCAGATTCCCCGTCCCGAGCCAGGTGATGGATTTCAGATCGGTGGGTCACTCAAAGCCGGTTTTTACCGCGAGGGAGAAAAAGACTGGGCCGTGAAAAAGCGGGCCGAACTTCAGGCGGAGTCGGCCGATGCCGGCAAGGAGCTGGAAGAACTGAAGCAGCAGCTGGAGCAGCGGCTCGAGGGTCAGTCCGGTTTCGGAGTCCAGGCAATGGGTTCTCCTTTCGGGAATAACCACACTTTTGAGCGGCGCAAGGTCAATGACAGCCGGCTGCACTGGACAATTGTCAACTCGGACTCGAGGAAGTGGCAGTTTCTCACCGACGGGGCTGGGCCAGGGAGTACCGGGAGTCTTGCCGAGCCGGACGAGGGTGACTGGTACGGCGACCTTGCCACCGCGAAACATGTCAGCCTTGGTCAGTACAACGAGGGGTCGGGAACTCCCAAGAAGTTCGGCCACCAGGGCCACTTTGGCGAAATTCTTCTTTATGACCATCCGCTTGATGAACAGGAAAGAGAGGCAGTGGCCGCCTACGTTCAGAATAAGTACCAGGCAGAAGCGGACAACGCTCCGGCAGTGCCCCCGCAGAAGGGCCTGCGGTTCTGGATCGATGCGGCAGATCTGGATGCGGATCCGGCAACCGCGAATCCCGGACCGGGCCAGAAGATCGATTCCTGGATCGACAGGGCAGGAGGAATTCGGCTGGAACAGGGCGACGAGGAATTACAGCCGACGATGGATGTGCTGGGGGAAAAGAAGGCACCGGCGATTCGATTCGACAGTGATTTCCTGATTGGCTCTGTTGAGGGGGCGGCATTTCTTGACGACCAGCAGGGTTCCCTGGTGGCGGTCTATACCGCCAGCCACAAGGGGGAGGGCTATGCCTTTGAAGTCGGCGGTGAGGGGAACTTCATCAGCACGTTCATTTACAGTGGTGGAAAAGGGGGCGTCCTGGATGCCGCGCTCAACAATCCAGGGGACCCGGCAATCAACGCCGAGGAACGCCGGCGTTACCGTTACCTTTCCAGTCGCGAGAAATTCCTGCCCCAGCATCTCAAGCGACTTGATCCGGTCGCCATGTCACTTCGGCATTCCTATGGCCCGCCCTACGAGCCAGGTGTCCCCACCTCGAGGGTGATGATCCGCGGCGAATGGGATAACCCGGGCGAGGTGGTCCTGCCGGGATTTCCCAGCGCGATAACCGGGAACCAGGACCCGGCACCGATCCGGCTGGATCCGTTCAAACGCTGGCCGATGCGGAGTCGCCGAATGGCACTGGCAGAGTGGATTGCCAGCCCCGAAAACCCGCTTACCGCACGAGTCATGGTCAACCGGCTCTGGCACTGGCATTTTGGCCAGGGGATCGTTGTCACTCCCAGTGATTTCGGCATGCTCGGCGGTGAACCGTCGCACCCGCAGCTCCTGGACTGGCTGGCGCTGGAGTTTATCAAGCAAGGATGGAAGGTAAAGGCCATGCACCGTTTGATCTGCCTCTCGGCAACCTACCGGCAGCGGTCCGACCTGGAGAATGTAGCCGCTGGCGAGGTGGACCCGGACAATCGCTTGCTCTGGCGTTTTAACCGTCGTCGCTTGCAGGGTGAGGCGATTCGGGACAGCGTGCTGGCGGTCAGTGGCAGGCTTAATCCCGAGCACTACGGTTTGCCGATCTTCCCTCCGCTCCCTGGTGACATCGCTGACCGGGTGAAGTACAGCAACAGCAAGTGGGATACCCAGCCCGGTCCGGAGGGTCGAAAGCGGAGTATCTATATTTACCAGCAGCGGACACTGATGATGCCCCTGATGCAGACTTTCGATGCACTGGTCTGTGACGAGTCACGGCCGCGGCGGGCGAGCTCGGTAACCCCACTGCAGGCACTGGCGATGTACAACGGGGAGTTTGTGAACGAGGAAACGCTTCACTTTGCTGAGCGAGTCGTGCGGGAGGCCGGCCCGGAAACGGTCGACCAGGTGCAGCGTGCTTTTGAACTTGCCCTTGCTCGGCCGGCCACCGACGATGAACAGCAGAAGCTAATCGAGTATGTCGAGAGTCACGAGGATCGCCTTGATGGCCTCCGCGGCATCTGCCGGATCCTCTACAACACGACTGAATTTATCTATATCGACTAGGACAGCGAGATGAGCAGGCCCGCATGTAACAGCCGCCAGGGTGCCGGATCACGCCGGGCCTTTCTCTCTCATGCCTATAATGGCATCGGTTCGTTGGCACTTGGTGCGATGATGGCTGACCAGCTGGCAGCAGGAAAACCACGCTCCTCTAACCCGCTTGCCGAGCAGATGCCGCACAAGGCGCGGAAGGCCAAGCACTGCATCTTTCTTTTTATGCAGGGGGG
>JAPYUD010000139.1:0-8008 GCA_029936215.1 Pirellulaceae bacterium
TTGGCATACAGCAGGCGATTGCCGCTGCTGCACGCGTACTGAAGGAGACCCGCTGCCAGGCAGTCAAGCTGGAAGGCGGCGTTGAGCAGGCAGCCACGATCGAGGCGCTGGTGCACACGGGTATCCCGGTGATGGCCCATGTCGGGCTGAGGCCACAAAGTGTGAGGCAGATGGGAGGCTACCGGGTTCAGCGAGATGAAAAGAAGCTCATGGATGACGCGCGTGCCGCGGAGGATGCTGGTGCCTTTGCCATCGTGCTGGAGTGTATTCCCTCTTCCCTTGCGGAAAAGCTGACAGGGGCTCTCGAGATTCCCACGATTGGAATAGGAGCAGGGGCAGGTTGTGATGGCCAGGTGCTGGTTACCAACGACCTGCTTGGCCTGACGACCGGTCATGTCCCCCGCTTCGTGCGGGCACAGGCCGAACTGAAAGATGTGATTGGCGGGGCGGTTTCCCGATACTGCGAGGAAGTTCGTGAAGGGACATTTCCCGGAGCGGAAGAAAGTTACCGTGATTAAATCGACAGCACGTATGGCACGAGCATGCCAGCTGCGTGAAATTGTTATATGAATGCCGCTCCATGGATGGCTTTTTGTAGCGAAGAAGTAATTGTCGTGGAGACATCCGAGCCGTTAAACTAAAGCGAAGGTCACAGGGGAGAGGGCCGTGGCATGGCATTCTGGTTGTGTTGAGAAGTTGAAGTTAAGGGGCGAGACTGGGAAACATGTGGGTACGTAAACGTCTTGATATGAGCTGGTTCGATTTGAACTATGCCCTGATGAGATGCAGTGTTCCGCAGCGGTCCTGCCGTGATCAGATCGAGGACAACTGGTCCGCACGTGATGATTCACTCGTCTGTCTCTCAGTGCGCACCGGTTTTGACCTGTTACTACAGGCCTTGGATTTGCCAGCTGGCAGTGAAGTCCTGATGAGTGCCCTGACAATTGATGGAATGGTTCGCGTCGTTCGTGAACACGACCTGGTCCCGGTGCCGGTCGATGTGGAGATTGACACGCTGGCTCCCAGCATAGATGCCCTGGAGCGAGCGGTGAATTCGCGGACCCGGCTGATCGTGGTTGCCCACCTTTTTGGTGGCCAGGTGGACTTGTCCACGATCAGGGAATTTTCGAAAAAACATGACCTGCTCCTGGTGGAGGACTGTGCCCAGGCTTTTGATGGGGTCCCCAATGGCCGCCCACTCGTTGCCGACTGCAGCCTGTTCAGCTTCGGGCCGATCAAGACATCCACGGCACTTGGTGGCGGGGTCTTGCAGTGCCAGGACGCAAATCTCCTGTCACAGATAAAACAGATTGAGCATGAATACCCGGTCCAGTCCCGTTGGCATTTTTTCCGGCGGCTGGTCAAGTACGGTACCCTGATGGGGATGTCCAATCGCTGGATTTTCTCCACGCTCTCCCGCTCGCTGGCACTTGTCGGGAAGGACTATGACCAGTTTCTCAAGAAAGCGGTACGGGGTTTCTCCGAATCAAATTTCCTGGATCGGCTCCGCCAGCAACCCTCGGTGCCCCTGCTCAGCCTGCTTCATCGTCGGCTGGAACGATTTGACCCGCCTCGCATGCGTCAGCACCGCGAACGAGGGGACTGGTTGCGTGCCCAGCTTCCTGCCCAGGCGAGTTATCCGGGCCATGCGTGCGAACAGAACAACTACTGGGTTTTCCCGGTCATGGTGGACCAGCCCAAGCAACTTATCGACCACCTGCGGAGTGGTGGCTTCGATGCCATGCAGCATGGCAGCATGGTGGTTGTCCCGGCTCCGGAGGGACGTGAGGAAATTGAACCGGAGATCGCCAGGCAGGTACTCGAGAAGACTGTCTTCCTGCCGCTCTACCCACAGATGCCGCAGGTTTCACTGGAAAAAATGGCAGGTCTGTTGAAGGCTGCCTTTGAGCCGGCTCATTCGTCCACCGCGGATGCCCTGTAGCTTTCCTGGACCTGCTGGTAGACCTGGGGCAGCGGGATGGAGTGTTCTTCGCTGACAGCCCGGCAGGATTCGTATTCCGGGGTGAATCGCAGGGTTCCATCCGGAAGTGTTGCCAGCTTCCCGGTAACCGGACCCCAGGGAGTTACCACGTCGAGCGACTGGCGGCTGGCCGTGGTACGGTGTGCCGACCAGCGGCGAACTCCCAGGGTGGTTGTCTCGCGGAAGAGGATCTGTTCAAGTTCCGCGACCTGGTGTGCCTGGCAAAGCACGCTCAGAGTGACACCTGGCCGGTTCTTCTTCATCTGGATCGAGCTGGTATAGACATCCAGGGCTCCGGCGGCTGCCAGCAGCGTACAGCAATGGCCAACGAGCTCTCCGCTGCTATCATCCAGGTTGGTTTCCAGGACCCAGACCTCCTCGGTCGAAACGGGATCCGCGGACTGGCCTACCAGCAGGCGAAGTACATTTGCCTGGCTCTCCAGGTCCCGCTCTCCCGCACCCAGGCCGATCGAATCGATCACCATGGACGGCAGGTTGCCGAATTGGTCGACGATCGTTGCAATGATGGCAGCCCCGGTCGGTGTTGTTAGTTCCGCCTGCACTTCACTGTTGGCGAGGGGAATTCCCTTGAGCAGTTCTGCCGTGGCGGGTGCCGGAATACTCACTCGACCATGAGCAATCTCGATCGACCCGCCACCGGTAGGGACCGGTGAGCACTCGATACGATCGACCGCCAGCAGGTCCCAGCCGATAGCGGAGCCAACGATATCCGCGATCGAATCCACGGCACCGACTTCATGAAAATGGACTTTCTCGATCGTGGTCCCATGGACCTTTGCCTCCGCCTCGCCCAACCGGGTGAAGATCCGCACGGCCAGGTCTTTCTGGGACGTGGTCAACGAGCTGCCATCGATCATTTGCGTGATGTGGTGAAGGTGCCGGTGGGCATGTTCCGGCTCGTGTTCGACCGAGATGCTGGTTGCCCGCATTCCCTTCTTCGTGACTTCTGATGCAACGAGCCGGCAGCTGGGGAGTCCCAGCGAGTCGATGCCTGCCTGGATCTCGTCCAGCGGAATCCCAGCATCCACGAGCGCACCGAGAGTCATGTCACCACTGATGCCACTGATGCAGTCCAGGTACGCAATTTTCATCGTTGCTCGTTCCACGTGCGCCTTGTTTTTTCCCCGTGGCCAATTCAATATAACCGGCTGGTTTGACGGCGATAGATGACTGGAGTTTCCAGTAGCTGCCGCTCTTTTCCAATTCCGCCAGGGAGTCGTCGATGAATGACGAGCAGACAACCATCAGTGAACTGAAGGAGACCGTGGACCAGTTTGTCAGGGAAAGGAACTGGCAGCAGTTTCATTCTCCCAAGAACATTAGCATGGCCCTGGCAGTGGAAGCGGCCGAGTTGGTGGAACACTTCCAGTGGCTCACCGTGGAAGAATCGTATTCGATTACGGAGGATGCAGAAAAATTCCTCGGTGTCAGTGAGGAACTGGCAGACGTGGTCTGCTACTCGCTGGCAATGGCAAATCGCCTGCAACTGGATCTCTCCGCGGCGATCGAAAAGAAGATGGAAAAGAACCGCCTGAAGTACCCGGCTCCCTAGGGCCGGTGGATCAGCGGGAAAGAGAGGGAGCCGTGCCAACGGCGATACTCAACCATCCATTGTCCACGACATGATGATTGACATGGGTATCGACAAGCGCCGGGTGATTGACCAGGTCCTCGGTCAGGATCCTGATCGGTCGAGCTCTCGAGAAGACCTTGTTGAAGATCCCCTGCAGGACAATCCGGTCTCCCAGTCGTATGGAACGGCCGATGACATTCAAGTGTCCATCCCGTACAAGGCTACCCTGCGTGCTTGCCTCGCCCGGTCGATATTGGGCAACAATACTGAAGTTTCGCCATCTGATTCGATTTCCCTGTCGAAGTTCTCGCAGGTTGACCTGCAGTCGCAGTAATCCCGCTTCAAAACGGACATGAACTGCCGAGACCGGTGCCAGCTCGACAATCACGTCCGCGGGGACTTCTCCCGGAATGTCGGCAGTATCCATACCCAGGCTGCTGGAAATCTGCTGCCAGAGGTTTGGCAGGTTATCGCGGCGGCCATCCAACTCAAGGTTTTCCAGCAGGTTATTGACGGCAGATTCATGAAGTTGCAATTGGAACAGGCTGTCGGCAGGAATCGTGGGGCGAACCCCGAAACCAGCCAGTTGTTGTCTGCTGGCAATCCGGTAGTCCATCATCAGCTTGTCATCGCGTGTCACCATCGTGACTGCCAGGGGCGAAAGCTGAAGGCGGTTCATCGGTTCGAGCCAGCGGCGCTGGTAGGTTTCACGAACTGACTCCAGTTGCTGGTCGACTCGTTGATCGAGTTTCTGCTCGGAGTGACGTGCCAGCTCCTGCTGAAGTTGCTTTTCCGCCGTGGGAGTACCCTTGCGGTACTGGTTCCTGGCCATGTTACGTGCCAGGCCACCGAGCAACGGCATGTCGTCGTAATCTGTCTTGAAGTTCACCAGGCGGGAATCAATTTCCACGCGGGCAACAGCTGGGTTCGCCTGGATCATCCGAGGACCAATCAGTAACTGTTTTTTGACCTGGAACCGTGACTCGCCCTCGTTGTGAAAGGTCGCAGGCCCACGTTGGGTTTGCGTTTTTGCCTGCACGACCCCATCCACCTCGACGCCGATGTGCCAGTGCTGGTCATCCGGCACCAGCACAAGTCGCAGCCCACTCCGGGTTATCGCATCACCCTCGATGTGTGCTCCCATGAGACGATTGTCAATTGACTCGGCCTGGTCGACGACATCGGGAAGACCGCGGTTGACCAGGGCCTCGGAGATGGTGATGCGGATATTTCCCTGCCGGTAGCTTGCCCTGAGGATATTCCCGAGCTCTGCCAGGGGAGGGCTGGGTGACCATTCCAGTTGCTCACAGGCACGGGCAATCATTCTTCCTGCTCCTCGCGAGCGAGACTCTTCCAGGTGTTCAACGGCCTTGAGCAGGGTCGAGTAAGAAAATGGACGGCAGCCAAGTCGCCTCAGGCCCTGCTCGAAATCCTGGAAGGTATCTTCCTTTAACATGGTCTGCTGGGCCGGGGACAAACTGCCTGACGCCATTCGTTGCAGGATCGTTGTGGCGAGCCGCGAAAGTGCATCATGGCTGATCCGCTCTGCCTGGATCCCGCCCATCAGTTCTTCAAGCATCAAGTAATCGCGCCACCCCTGACGACTCTCGGCACCCTCCAGCCGTCGTTCAACGACATCGAGCAGTTGATTCATGGGGAGTCGTTGCCTGACCAGGTCTTCCGCATGCTGCGTGATCCCGGCATCCACATGCCGCCAGATGTGGATCCGCCGTTCCAGCGAGGAGACCATGCTGGAAAACTCATGTCTCCTGGAACTCTCTTCCAGCGAAGTGCCAATCGAGGGAGCGATCCTGATGTAGCTGGCAAGGCGTGCAAGGATCGCCTTGCCGTCGGGATGTCCGAGCGTCGGCAGCTGGGACAACTGGAACAGTTCTCGGCGAACAGCCGTTGCCCAGGTGGCGGAAGAGGGCCATTGTTCGGAAACGTGCAGCTGCCTGTCAAGTCGTGCGGGATGGGGCCATCGGGCACCCTGCCAGCCACGGGTCTCCGTCGTTCGGGCGACCGACGTGCGCACCGGGGTTGCCATGGAAGAAGGCACCGTGTGGCTTTGTCTGCTGCTGGCTGAATGGCGAGAGATGGTTGAAGCCAGGGGCTGCGGCGGGGCATCCGCCGGGGAGAGAGGTGGCTGGATGATGCCGGCGCTGGCGGGCGTCGCCAGGCTCCTGGGGAGTGGAGCCGAGGCCAACCTGCCCGGGTTGAGTGGAACGGAGGGTGGAAGCGGAAGTTGACTACCAGCTTCTTCACGAGGCATGGTCGCAACGGCGGGGAGAATCTCCAGCGGCTGCGAGACCGGGCGATCGACAATCCGGGGGGCGGGAACAGTGGCCGGGGTCGGCTTGAGCTGCCGGGGCTGGGCATCGGTGATATGAATGTTGGTTGAGCGGGGAAGTTGCTGGTCACGTGGTTTCCAAAGGTAGGGAACGAGCGTCGACAGCACAAACAGGCTGCCGGCAATGCAAAAAATCAGCCACGTTGAGGTCGATTTCATTGCTATCTCGTATCCACGTGAAGTGCTGACGGGAATCCCAGGTGAGGGAATCGAGGGGCGTTAAGAATGCAGGGAGCCACTTCTTATGGAATCGGCAAAAAACGCCCAGAAAATCGACAATCAGTTGCCCGTTTCGACTCTTCCGGGGCATAAAGTGGCAATCAGGCAGTAAGATCAGGGCCAGAAAGGCCCCAGAGGGCTTTCTCAGGATGTGTTGCCGGTCAGGACCGTGTCGTTATGCTCGTAACCGGGTGCACAGCAACACAGAAAGAGGAGTACCTCCTGTCCCGTGTTTCGAATTGTGTGGACCTGTCCAGGCGAGATGCCGATCGCATCCCCTGTACCGACTGTTTGTTGCTCGTCATCGATTGTCATTTCTGCTTCCCCGTTAAGGATGTAGTAGATCTCCTCGGTACAGGGATGGAAGTGGGGTTCCGTTGCCAGTCCCGGGGCAAGCCTGGCCTCGGCAAGACTCTGGTTCTGGATCGAGGAATTACGATGGGCCAGGAGTTCCCGGATCTCGGATCCATCTCTTGTGGTGAAGGCGTCCACGTGGTGGATGTTCTGGATATCCATGGATGATATTCACTCCATCTCACTTTGATGCTTGCTCCACATCGCGACCATCGCTGGTGGATAACTGCGCAGATCCCAACTGCCAGGCCAGGGAAGTTGTTGGCTGTCATAGCGGTCATCCGATTCCACCACCAGGATGCTCTGCTCCGGTGCCAGCTCTCCAATCCGCTGCAACATCGACTCCATCATGCCCCCTGGGTTCAAGTAGAGATCGTAGGGGGGGCTGCAGAAGACAAGCCATGGCGCTGCGTCTGTCAGCAGGGGGTCACTTTCGAGTTTCTTTTCCACCCAGAAAAAGGTGTCGCTTGCAATTGCCCGTGCCTGGTCCTCCAGCTGGAGTTCCCGGAGGCTTTGCTGGATCAAGCCGACGGTGGGGAAATGGCGTTCAATCAATACTGCACAGCTGGCACCTCGACTGATCGCTTCAATCCCCAGTGCGCCCGTTCCGGAAAAAAGGTCGATTGCCTGCATCCCTTTCACCTGGGGTCCGATCAGGTTGAAGATCGCTTCTCGAAGCCGATCTTTCATCGGCCTGGTGAGCAACTCGCCACTGTAATGCAGGCTACGTCCACGCAGGGTCCCACCGATAATGCGGACCCCGCCCTGGGCAGCCTGATCGGACGTGCGAGCTTGTTTTTTCTTGCGTGACATGAAGGAAGCTTCCTTATCCAGGCAGGAGATCCCCTGGCCGATGACTGGTGGCAGTCCACCACGGTATGTTAATGTTAAGAGAGAGAAGCGATCTGAGCCATGAGAGTCATCGTAGTTAAGGAGCGAGTTGCCGATGTACAGGAGCACGATGATCTGCGTGATACTGGTCAGCCTGTTGGGAAGTTACCAGCTGGGAGCCCAGCAAGAACCGGCAGCGGAAGCGGACAAGCCAGCTGCCCGGGCATACCAGGCGAAGCTCACAGAATGGAAGGACATGCTTCGAAAGCTACAGGCATTACGGACAGATTTCGTCAAGGCAAACCCGACCGAATCGGTGACAATTCGCAAGCAATGGAACGAGACAGTCGTTCTTGGCGACAAGCTGCTCCCGCAACTGCGTGAAACAGCCAAGCTGGCATTTGTGGAGTCTCCGAACGAGGATCGCCAACTGGGTCGTTTCCTGCTGGAGTTAATCAAGGACGCCACTGGTCAGGATCGTTACGAGATCGTGGCTGACCTGAGCGAAACAATGATCAAAAACGGGTCCGACCACCGGATTCTTTATGACTATGCCGGCATCGCCATGTTCGCACTCGAGGATTTCGCAAAGGCTGGAGAGTACTTTTCCAAGGCCCAGCAGCTCAACGTGCTTTCACAAATGGGAAAGAACTACCAGGGAGAAATCGAGGAGTACTCC
>JAPYUD010000140.1:0-7992 GCA_029936215.1 Pirellulaceae bacterium
CGATTGTGGGTCGTGATCGCCGGCCAGCGGCGACGGGCCGAGGCATCCTCAAGCTGGGGAGTGAGGCTGTGCCCCTCCAGTTCTTTCCTCGCCGGCAGCCCGCACAGCTCAAGAAGAGTGGGGTACATGTCCAGCAGCTCGGCCGGTTTTTTACAGACCTGGCCTCCCGTCACGCCAGGTCCGGCAAAGATCAACGGTACCCGGGTACCATCATCCCAGAGCGTGTTCTTGCCGGTGATCATCTTCTCACCCAGGTGCCAGCCGTGATCGGACCAGAGGACAACGATCGTATTGTCCTCCAGACCATTTCGCTTGAGGGCCGCGAGCACCCGGCCCACCTGGCTGTCGACGAAGCTAGTGCAGGCGAGGTAAGAGCGGACCAGGTTCCGCCACTCATTCTGTTCCTCCAGAAACTTCAGCCGTACCTCGGGCAGGTACCAGTGCAGATACCAGGAAAACCGTGGCGTATCCTCCCGGTCACCTCGCAGGATTTCCGGCAACACGCTGTCGTCATCCGGGTAGAGATCAAACCACTTCTGGGTGGCATAGCAGGGGACATGCGGCAGGAAAAAGCCAACCGAGAGAAAAAACGGCTCCTGTGGTTTCTCGTCCAGCTTCTCGATGGCCCAGGAGGCGATCTTCCAGTCCCCCTTGTCCTCGTCCTTGTGAGGGAACGTGCCCCAGTCCACCAGCCGGTGGTTGCCGAACGGCGTCGTGACAAGTTTCTGCGGGGGAACAGGTTTCGAGGTGGCCGCCGGCCCCAGTTCATCGAATTCCCTGTCCATCGCACCTCGCCCATAGCGACCATGATAGATCTTGCCCGTTGAGTAATTGCGGTAGCCGTGCTTTGAGAGGTAATTCGGCAGGCTCACCACGTCCTTGAATTCCGGAAGCTGGCGGAACCAGGGAGCGAGACCATAGATACCGGTGGAGGAAGGCCGCAGACCGGTCATCAGGCTCGTCCGCGAGGGGTTACAGAGCGGTGCCTGGCAGTGGGCATTGGTAAAAGCCGTCCCGCGACCGGCCAGGGCATCGATGTTCGGCGTCTTGATCAGCGGGTGACCACCCAGGTATCCGATCCAGTCGTTCTGGTCGTCGATAGCAATAAAAAGAATATTCGGTCGCTTGGCATCCGCCGCGCTGGCCGTGGGAATTACCATTCCAAGGGTTAGCACGAGCAGTGTCGTAATACGCAGAATTCTCATCGTCTCTCCCATCTATTCGATTACTTCTTTGGCTTGTCAGGAGCCGCACGGCCCGAACTGGTGTCCTTGCGGAAGTTAAGCTGCTTGAGCTGACCGGTTACCGGAAGCAACTGCCGTTCTCCCAGGCGGTCGACGTCCTTTGCCAGCCGGAACCATTCTTTCGCCATCTGGGCAACCCGCTCTGGGTGCTTGCCGGCAAGGTCGTTCGTTTCAGTGCGGTCGGAAAGCATGTTGTAGAGTTCCCAGCGACCTCGCTTGGCCGAAACAAGCTTCCAGGGACCCTGGCGAAGAGCGCGGTCAGTTCCAAAATGGAAGTAGAGCGTCTCATGAGGCTCGCGGTTTGTCCCCTCGAGGATCGGCAGCAGGGACTTTCCCTGCAGGGGATCGATCTTCCGCTCGCCCAGCTGGCGAGGGTAAGTCGCACCGGCAACATCGACAAAGGTGGCCATCAGGTCAACCAGGTGACCGGGCTGTCTTGTCACGCTGCCCGGCTCGGTCTTGAGTCCCTCTGGCCAGTGCACGATCAGCGGCGAGGAGATGCCTCCTTCGTGCTGGTTCTGCTTGTAGAGCCGAAAAGGCGTGTTCCCCATGTGCGCCCAGCTGGCATCATAGGTCCAGTAGGATTTTGGATCCCAGGGCTTCAGATCCCGGCCCCGGGTTCGCTCGAAGGGACAGGCCCCGTTGTCGGAGCAGAAGAGGATCAACGTGTCATCCAGGACTCCCTTGGTTTCCAGGTACTTCACCAGCCGGCCGACGTTCTGGTCCAGCACGTCCACCATGGCAGCAAAAACCTCCATTCGGTCCGCCTCCCACTGCTTTTCCTTGTCCGAAAGAGACTTCCAGGCCGGGATGTGAGAAGGCCGGGGACTGAGTTTCCATCGTGAGGGGACGAGGCCCGACTCGAGCTGTCGTTGGTAGCGTTCCTGCCGCAGCTTGTCCCAGCCGGCGTCGTAGCGGCCGTCGTACTTCTGGATCTCGGACTCGGGAGCCTGCAGCGGGTAGTGCGGGGCATTAAAGGCAACGTAAAGCAGGAAGGGGTCATCCCCGGCGGTTGCCTGCTCAAGAAAATCGAGGGCAAAGTCCGTGATCGCATGCGTGGTGTAAAATGGCTTTCCATTCAGAGTCTCGGGGACGTCCCACTTTTCTCCATTGAGCCGGAATGAATCATCCCCGGTGAAGAAGTTGGTGGCTCCGGAGAGATGTCCCCAGTATCGTTCAAAGCCAAAGTCGGTAGGTTGCTGCTGGAGATGCCACTTGCCCACCATCGAGGTCGAGTAACCTGCCTTGCCGAGCACCTCGGCAAACGTGGCGCCCCGGCTGAGCTTGGCCCCTCCCGCCTGGTCACAGTAGAGCCCGGTCAGCAGCGAGACGCGCGACGAGTGACACTTGGCCGTGTTGTAAAAACTGGAAAACCGCAGGCCTTCTGCCGCCAGGGCATCCAGGTTGGGCGTCTTGATTTCACTGCCATAACAACCAATGTCGGCAAACCCCAGGTCATCGGCCATGATCATCACGATGTTAGGCCGGTCTGCAGCCCGGGTCGCCAGTGGGATCGCGAACGTGATGGCCAGGATCGTGCAGGCAAAAGAAGTAGATCTCATGGACTTTTTATCTCCAGCAAACGCACCGATTTCCACAACGTCTTTCATATCTCAACCTTCCTACACGGCAGTCTCTTTTACTGGGAGCTCGGTGAACAGACATCGCCACAATCCTCGGCTTTTTCTTCTTCGACCATGCCGAAGGCCACCCGAGCCGTGGCGCCGGTGACCCCGCTGTTGACCGCCGCTGTGACAGCAACCAGTGCACTGAGTTCCTCATCGGACATTCCGATGCCGCGAGCTTTTTCGATCCGGTTTCGCGTACAGACCTGGCAGCCGCGCGTCATCGTCACGGCCAGTCCAACCAGGTGTTTCTCTCGTTCGCTCAGCAGGTCCGTACCGTGCGTCTGCTTGATGTGATCTACGATCAACGTGTCGTCATAAGCCATCTCAGTCTCCTTTTGGGAATGAGGTAAATCTGGTGTCTTTTATTTCTTGATGTGCGACCGAGGCAGTTCTTATTGCCCCTTCATCTCCGCGAGCGTGAGCTTCCCGTCCTTGTTCGCATCCCGCTTGTTGAATTGTTTTGTCAGTGCCGGCAGATTCCTGCCCACCGGGTTGCCGATGTACTCCTTGAGCGTCATGAAGCCATCTTTATTCACGTCGCGTCGCTTGAAAAGTGCCCCTGGGTCGATCGGCTTGCGTACTGGCGCTGGCCTGGCATCCGGATCGTAGGCGGGGTTCGCTGCCGGCACGATCGCCTCCGTCTCCAGCAGGTAGGCATCCATCTCGGCATTCAGTTCCTTCACGAGCTGCGGTTTGATTGCTGCCAGGTTCTTCGTTTCACCAATATCCTTCTTGAGGTTATAGAGTTCAAAGCGGTCGGCGCCTTTTTCCCCATCGCCATGAAAACGGATCAGCTTCCAGTCACCGCGCCGCAGGTAGGTCGAGGGAATGGTACCTGGCCTGGAAAAATAGCTTGGAACAAAACAACAGATCGACGTCCGCGGGCCAGCCTTGCCCAGCAGAGCAGGCACCTGGTTGAATCCATCGAACTTCAAGCCCTCCGGCTTCTTGATCTCCAACATCTCCAGCAGCGTGGGATACCAGTCGGTGCTGGTCAGGAAGGCATCGCTCGTGCTGCCGGGTTTAATCTGACCCGGCCAGACAACCGCGCAGGGCACACGCGAGCCGCCATCATAAATCGTCGCCTTGCCGCCGCGCAGCGGTGCATTGCTGGTCACCGTGATACCATCCACCTGGCTATACATGTTGCCGCCATTGTCCGAGAAGAAAACGATGATCGTCTTCTCGGTCAGCTCAAGCCGATCAAGCGTATCGAGCAAACGCCCCACGGCATCGTCCAGGCTCTCCACCATCGCTCCATAAACGGGAAGTCGCTGTGGACTCTCCGGATCCGCTTTCCCGGCATACTTGTCGATCAACTCCTGTTTCCCGTCCCAGGGGCCATGGACCGAGAAAGCCCAGTAGTTGAGGAAGAACGGTTTCTCCCTATTCTTCTCAATAAAGGCAATCGCCTCGGTGGCCATGCGGTCTTCGATATGTTCGTTCGGTACCGCCGGATCAAAATCAAGCTTGTCCGGAAATCTCCAGGGTGCGACGTAGGAACCCGCAGGGCCAGGTCCCCACCAGTGCGGGACATCCGTATCAAATCCATGCTCAAGTGGTGTGTATGGCTCATGGCCCAGGTGCCACTTGCCAAAGTGGCCGGTGACATATCCGGCCCCCTGGATGGTTTCTGCCAGTGTCGTGTATTTTGTATCAAGTCGAGTAACACTCCGCGCAAGTCGCATCTTGAGATTCGGTGGACCCTGCGGCAGCATTTTCTTTTCCAGGTTCACACCAGGGAGATGTCCGGCGGCACTGATAAACCCAGTCCGTGCGGGCTCCAGGCCGGTCATGATGCTCGAGCGCGTAGGCGAGCAGAGCGGATGCGCCGTGTAGGCATTGGAGAAGAGGATGCCCCTGTTTGCCAACCGCTCGATGTTCGGCGTCTCGTAGAACTCCGTTGTGCCATAGAGGGTCGTGTCACTCCAGCCCAGGTCGTCGGCCAGAATAAAGACCAGGTTAGGACGCTCATCAGCTGCCAGCGCCGTGGCCAGCACAAGCCAGAGACTGACCACCAGAATCGATCGCGGTCGTATTGCCATATCGACAGCTTCCCTTACTTCTTCTTCCCAGGCGTTGCACCCAGGTCCGAGAGCGTCTTGCCGACCAGGTTCTTGACGTAGCCGTTATAACGGCCGTGGGGAGAGGCCCCGCCGCCAAGTGGTAGTGACTTGATCGCATCGAGGCGGAAGGCTGCTTTGGCGTCCAGCTTGTCGAGGGCATTCAGGGCTGCCATCGAGGTGAAGACGTCCATCTGGGGTGACCAGTTGGAAAGCTCGACCAGCACTTCGACTCCCCGCCGAACATCTACCTCCTCGGCGAACTTGCCAAGTGCCAGGGCGGCGACAACTCGTACGTAGGTGGATTCATCCTCCAGGGCCGCCACCAGCTCGTCGCGCGACGCGGTCGTCGCAGCCACACCCCGGTTGAGGATCCCCACCGCTCCCCAGTAGCGAACGGCACTGTCGGCATGGCCAAGGTTCTTTTTCAACTGTGGCAGGGCTCCCTCACCTCGCTCGGTGGCAATCGAGGCGGCAGCGAAGATGGTCTCGAAAGGATACTTGTTGTTGTCGAGTCCCATCTCACGGGGCGTGGTACCCTGGCTGCGACTATGAATCTCACCCTCCGGCAGGAAACCAAGGTCCCGGATCTCACGGCACCAGCCCTGCTGGGCCTTGCGCAGTTCCTTGAGCTTGGCCTGGTGCTGAGGCGAATCGACCAGGTTGTTGACCTCATCCGGATCCGCCTGGAGGTCGTAGAGTTCCTCGGTCGGCTTGAGATTCCAGAAATGCGATTGGGCCTCGTTGAGCGTGCCGGCATCGTAATCCCGCTTCCAGGCACTGGTCGACGGGGTGACGAAGTTGTACTGGACAAACTGGCCGTAAATGAAATGCGGGTTGTAGTTGCGTATGTAATGGAAGCGACCGTCGGTGACCGTGCGGATAAAGTCATAACGTTCATCCATACGGTCGCGGAAACCGAACATGTACTTCGGCTTCTTCTGCTGGTGTGTGCCGGCAAAGGCATGGCCCTGCATCCACTCCGGCGGCTTGACGCCAGCCAGGCTCAGTAGTGTCGGGGCCAGGTCGACAAAGTTCACCAGCCGGTCGCTCGTTCCACCCGCCTTGTATTCCTTCGGCGCCAGCTGCTTCCATTTGTCCGGGAAGTAAACCACCATCGGCACCGCGAGGCCGGAGTTGTACGGCCAGCGTTTGCCGCGTGCCATGCCCGAGCCATGGTCGCCGTAATAGAAAACGATCGTCTCCTCGCTCAGTCCCGCCTTGTCCAGTTCGGCCAGTTTCTGACCGGCAATCGCGTCGGCCCGTGAAACAATGTCGTAGTACTGGGCCCAGTCCTGTCGCGACTCGGCGTTGTCCGGGTGATAGGCCGGCACACGGACGCTGACAGGATCGAGCACCTTCTCATGCGGCCGCGTGCGTATCTTGCTCTCGTGGCTGACGGTGGAGTTGAAAATCGCAAAGAATGGCTGGCCCGGCTCGCGGTTCTTGTAATGGGCTTGCCGCGAGGACACGTTCCAGCCCGTGTCCGACGTGGAGACGTTGTAGTCGGTCTTGGAGTTATTCGTGCAGTAGTATCCCTGCTGGCGGAGGAAGGTGGGATAAAACTGGACCTCTTCTGGCAGCGGCACCATACTCCGCATGTGCTGGCCACCGATCGAGGGCGGGTACATGCCGGTGATGATCGTGGTCCGGGCCGGGGCGCAGACCGGGGCACAGGACCAGGCCAACTTGAAGAGCATCCCCCTCTTGGCCAGCGCATCCACGCTGGGGGTGTTGGCCAGCTTGTCCCCGTAGCAGCCCATCTCCGGGCCATGATCCTCGCTGGTAATCCAGAGAATATTCGGATGCTCAGCGGCCACTGCACCCTGGCAGACAAACAGAGCCAGTAGCAGGGCAGGAAGAAGCATTTTCAGTGGGCGACAAGCATATCGCATGATCATGGGATCCTGTCAGAGGTGAAGTGAATCGTTCATCCTACCTCGCCGGCGTGCCAGCGGGAACGACCGAAAACTACTCAAATCGCCGGCCCGTACCGGCCTGGGCACCGTCGCCGAGGTCCGCCCGCATTCGCTCTGCAGCCGCCTCGAGACGCTTGACGACCTCGGGGTGCTTCCCGGCCAGGTTGGTGGTCTCGCCAATGTCCGACTCAAGGTCAAACAGCGAAAGCTCCAGCTCCTTGCGGACACTCTTGCCGGGCATCCCTGCCTCGCCACCTTCCGGCGAATTGTAAGTCTGCGGGAACATCAACTTCCACTTGCCACCCCGTACCGCCATCAGCCGGTTGGCGCCATCGTAGTGAAAGAAATACTCGTGCGGCGTCTTGGCCCCCGGCTCGGCAGTCATCAGGGGCAGGATATCCTTGCCGTCGATCTTGTGTGGTGGCAGGGAGGCATCCGCCAGGGCAGCAAACGTGGGAAACAAGTCGATCGTACCGGCGATCTCGCTGCAGACGCTGCGGGGCGGGATCGTCCCGGGCCAGCGCATCACGCAGGGAACCCGGAAGCCCCCCTCGAAATTGGTCCCCTTCCCCTCGCGAAGCGGATGGGCCGAACCGGCATGGTCCCCGTAAAGCAGCCAGGGACCGTTATCGGAGGTGAAGACCACGCAGGTCTTCTCGTCGATCCCGTTCCGCTTGAGGGCAGCCATGATCTGGCCCACGCCCCAGTCGATCTCGGTGACCACGTTCCCCAGCAGTCCCCGGCGGGTGGTGGCGTTGTGCTTTCCCGAGACAAAAAGCGGCACGTGCGGCTGTGCATGAGGAAGGTAAACAAAGAAGGGCTCGTCACGGTGCTGGTCGATGAAATTCACCGTTCGCTCCACGCACCAGGTGGTCAGCTGCTTCTGCTCCCTGTAGCTGACCTGCGGGTTGATGATCCTGGTCCCCTCGTAAAGGGGCAGGTGGGGCCAGCGCTTGAGCCGCTCTTCCATCGGCAGGTGCAGCACGTTGGGATGGTAGGGCCACATGTCGTTGGAGTAGGGGAGGCCAAAGTACTCCTCGAACCCCTGCGCCGTGGGAAGGTAGCGGGGCAGGTGCCCCAGGTGCCACTTGCCAAACATGGCGGTGGCATAGCCCTTTCCCCCGAGCATCTCGGCAAT
>JAPYUD010000141.1:0-7972 GCA_029936215.1 Pirellulaceae bacterium
GGAGGCTAGTCACACCGATCTTCATCCACCTTGGTTTCATGCACCTGCTCTTTAACATGCTCTGGCTGTTCCAACTGGGGTCGATCCTGGAGAGCCGCTATCGATCCGTTAGTTATTGCTGGCTCATCCTGTTCACCGGAATCGCCGGAGTCGCCTTCCAGTGCTGCATGCCCTACGAGTGGGATGGTGGTGTCCTGGGTGGTGGCATGTCGGGAGTGGTTTTCGGCCTGCTCGGATTCGCCTGGGTCAAAACACGACATGATCCCAATTCAGGACTGGCCCTGCGCAGCGACGTGTTCGTTTTCATGATGATCTGGCTCATCCTGGGATTCAGTGGCATCCTGGAAAGTGCTTTTCAGATCCGTGTCGCCAACTGGGCTCATGCGGGTGGCCTGATCGCCGGTGTGCTTGCTGGGTTCCTCTCAATTCGCCACAGGTAGTGGGGCTGCCACGCCCAGGTATTTTTCCAGTTGCCCGAGCATCCGGCCCATCACCACTGGCTCACCACCGCCGACAAGCTGAACCAGGTGGCGAGAGGTGTCAAAGGCGAGCAGGATCTGGTCCTGGCCCTCTCGAAAACGAAGCACGAACTTCCACCCCGATTCTTCCCCGCCAACCGGCTGATCCCAGTGATAACTCTGGTCCTCAATTAACATGTGCCGAGCATGCACCAGCCCTAGTCGGGTGGAGATATCCTGGCTGGTTCCAGCCCCAGGAAACGGGCCAGTGGACTCCACCGCCCTCTGAAACTCATCCTGGGACAGCAGCGGGCCCGGGACCAGTAGCTCCACGGTCGATGCATGCCGGATCAAGCCGGCGTTGCGCGAACCCCAGAATGCCAGGCAGCGTCGTCCCTGGTGGTACTTGAACCAGACCGCAAAAGCCCCCATGGCAATCGACAGCAACAGGATGAAGATAATAAACAGCCGCCCCGTCCAGAGACTATTAGCAGCTGGAAAAGCCTGTGGATCCACCGCTCCTGGCTGGTCTTCGCCGGCTGTCGTGTTTTCCCCATCCATGGCCACGAGTATACTGGGTGACCAAGGTTCCAAGGAATGACCTGAAACAGCCGGGGCCGGCTATCCACTCGTTATCCTACCTCCCTTGAGGAGACCATTATCGTGGCCGACAGTTTCGATCCATACCGAGAGGCACTGGTAAGGGAAGAGATAACAAGCTGGTCCGAGGACTTTGACGACCTTGAGCCAGGCGAGAAGAGCCTTATCGAAATCGCCCTGCATGCTGATCCGGAAAACTGCAGTCAACTGGAATATGTCCGCATCCACACGGGGTTCTGTCGTACCGTGACGGTAACCACCGATGATATTGCGCGCGTCAGCCAGTAACACTCCTGGCGGAGAAGGGTGCCATGGCTGACGATCTCCTGCAAGTCGATGTGGAACTTCCCCGGCAGTCCTATGCCATACATATTGGCACCGCCATCCTGGACCGCCTGGTAGCCATTTCTGCCAGCCAGGCTGGGGCTCAGCACGCCGTGCTTGTCACCGACAGCAATGTAAAGTCACTCCATGCCGATTCCGTGGCTGACTCTCTCAGGGAAGCGGGCCTCCGGGTTGATGTGCTGGTTATCGAGCCGGGAGAAAGCAGCAAATCTCTCGGCGTGGCCGGACAACTCTGGGAAGACCTGCTGGCGACAGGTGCCGATCGCACTTCCCTGGTGGTCGCCGTGGGGGGAGGCGTCGTGGGAGATCTGGCCGGTTTTGTTGCCGCCACTTACGCGCGGGGGATTCAATTTCTACAGGTTCCCACCACACTGCTGGCACAGGTGGACAGCAGCGTCGGAGGAAAGGTAGGGATCAACCTGCCAGCAGCCAAGAACATGGTGGGGGCTTTCTGGCAACCAGCTGGTGTAATCTGTGACACCCAAACACTCTCTTCACTTCCAGACCGCCAATTCAGTGCAGGCCTTGCCGAGGTGGTCAAGTATGGCGTCATACTCGACGAGAGCTTCTTTGCTGAACTGGAGGACAATGCCGATGCAATCTGGAGTCGCGAGGCAACAATCCTGCGGCGCGTGGTTGCTCGTTGCTGTGAGCTTAAGGCGGAGGTGGTAGGCCAGGATGAACGGGAAACAAGTGGTCTGCGGGCTGTTCTGAATTACGGCCACACGTTCTGCCACGCGATTGAAAGTCTCACCGGCTATGGTCAGTTCCTGCACGGCGAAGCGGTTTCCATTGGCATGCTGTGTGCCTCCCGGCTTGCTGTCAGCATGGGCCGCATCGATTCGGCACTGACAGACAGGCAGCAGCAGTTGCTGACCCGCTTTCATTTGCCGGTTGCAATGCCAGCGCTGGATCCAGACCAGATGATCGAGGCGATGCAACACGACAAGAAATCACAGCACGGACGTCTGCGATTTGTACTCCCCTGCCAGCTGGGCCGGGTAGAACTTGTGGAAGACGTGGACCTGGACCTGGTTCGCCAATCCTGCCGGTAGGCAGCTGTTTTTCTGGCATTCCCAGGATATTTTTATTTTTTGCGTGCTCTTTTCGCTGCTATTTCAGATTCCCCCGGATACCCCCTTTTGCAAGCGGGTCTGACTATGCATTATCTTGGATGATTCGGCGAAAAACGGACACAAGAGAAGTTACCTTCCAGGGCATTAAGCGAAGATGACCAAGCCAGATTCGTCACCTGAAAAGCAAAGCAAGCCCTCTCAATCTGCGGAGATAACTCGCAGGCAGTTTCATCGGCAGGCTGCAACAACGGCAGCCGCCGGGTCGCTCATCAGTCCTGCAATCATGGCAGCCGACCCCGCTGAATCGGTGGGTGGGGATGCCGTCCTGGTCGACGATTTCCAGCGTGACGATACCTTCTATCACGGTGACGGCTGGGAATCGCTGAACCCCGGCTACTGGAAGATCGAGAACAAGGTCCTCCGCAGGCGTGTTCGCACACGAGGCGACCGGGCCCGTCAGACTGGATTTCCCTACCACTACTCCACCCACCAGCGCAACGGCGGAGTGATGAATACCGAGTACCTGAGCTCCCCCCCCTATGGGATGCTCTGGCGACGTGACTGGTCACTCACCGGCGGCTACACGATTGCACTGAGCCTGCGTGTCGTCGAGCTTCCCCAACCCGCCGAGGGATTCTTTATTGCTCCCGGGGATGCCTTGATGGGGATCTGCTTCGGTGCCAAGACCCGCATGGAAAGCTGGTTTGGCGGTAGCCAGGCGGGACAGGCGTGCTGGCTGGCTGCCTGGCGTGACAATCTGACATTTGGCATCTATGACCATTCCAAGGACAAACCAACTCCTGCGACCAAGGAGAGCCAACAGCCCGCGGCCGCCCTCAAGGCGGGAGACGAGGTAGAGATCTTTCTCCAGGTCACGCCAACCGATGCCATCAAGGCGGATGTCACGGCACAGCTCAAGTTTGGGGACCAGTCGGTCGAGGTTCGTTGCGAGGGAGTCGACCAGGAGACGATTACCAGTGGCTATTTTGGTGTCGTCGCCAGGGGCCTGCTGGACTTTGAGGTCACTCGCGTGCGTCTCATGGCCGAGGACAACGAGCCCATCGATGACCCGGTGAACGAATTACGGGTTGCCTATCCACTCGGAAATACACTTCGCAAGAATGAAGCCGGAAAATGGACCTGCCGGGTGATGGCTGTTTTCCGGGATCATGGCGAAGTGGCCGAGGTTCGCGTCAGCAGCGAGGAAAAGCCGCAGGGGGGCTGGGAAAACGTCCCCGTGGCAGGCACGGCCACGATCATCACCAATGACTTCCGCCGGGCAACGGCGGCCATTGATATCGTGCTTCCAGAAAGCCCTGCAGATGCCGTGATGTACTACACGGTCTGGAAGGATGGCAAGAATGTCACGGAAGATCCACGTTCCGGTTTCCTGGGGGCCAGGCAGTACGTGGGGAGATTGCCACAACTGTCAGCACCCTATCGCCTGGCCGGTCTAAGTTGCCATGCCATTCATGGACAATTCGACGGCGGCAGGGCCGGGAAGTTCCAGGAAAACTGGGTCCATGACCAGCCAGCAGTAAATGCTTACAAGTTTCTCGACGAATTTGATTTCCAGGTAATGGTCTGGGAAGACGACGTCTGGTACCTGGAGTTATTGCTTTACACGACCAGTGTCGATGACGCGTACCTGCAGATCATGACGGCACTTGCTGGTCCCACGACTCGCTGGCAGATGATGCGTCACTGGAACACGCTCAACCCAGGTGACCATGACTACGGCATGGATGATGTCAAGGGTCCGGAGCAACTGGCCATCCGAAACCGCGATGACCTGGGGCAGGATCCCGAGTACATGCGGCGTAATTTCCAGATTGTCGAACACCTTACCCGGGGCGACGAAAAACCCTCGGGAACCACGAATCCACAGAGGTGGACTGCCTGGAAAATGCCCGATGGTGACTTCACCCTGGTCCTGGTGGATGCCCGGCTCTGGCGATCCTCCCAGGATACACACATCTGGTCGACCGAGGGCTGGGGGGACAGGGATGTCTATGACCGGGCGGATCCCACCCGCAGCCTGCTGGGCGAGGAGCAGTTTTCCTGGCTCGAGAACCTCGTCCAGACCGACAGCTCCCCGCTGATCGCCATCTCCGGTATTAACGGGATGCACACGATCTGGGAACCATCTCCCAAGCTGCAGCGTGACCGCGTGGTGGCAGATTATGCCGGCTGGGTAAAGGCGGGTTGCGACCGGGTGATCGAATTGCTGGGAAGCCGCGTCGGCATCGTCAGCGTGCACGGGGATGTCCACAACGGCTGCATCATGAAGAATCGCCAGCACTCCCTGTACGAATGCTCGTTCGGACCCATCGGCCGCACCGGTGGCCGCAAGCTCAAGCCCATGTTTGGACGACGAATGAAGGACTATGACGACCGCGAGCTGGACGTGATTGCCCTTTACCACAAGGAATTTGAGTCGCCGGACATGAAGCCACGGACCGGCCCGCAATACTGGAATTTCATGGAGATGGAATTTGATCCTCGCCAGGAGGGAATGATCAACCTGAAAATACGGAACCTGGTTGATCCACCCGACGAGACACCCCGCGGGGGCGGCTGGTCTGAGATCAAACGGGCCACAACGGGTCGATCAGCAACTTGTGCTTTGCCGGAAATCAAGACGCTTCCCCTGGCCGATGTTCGCTTCAGCACACTGGATGGACAGCCAATTCGCGGCACCCGTAGCGCTGACGACGGCTCCCTGGCATTGGCCGGGCTAGTCGACATTAAACCCGGCTCACAGATCGTGATGGTGGCAGTTGGGGAGAACAAGGTTGATGCCCGCCTGCTGACAACACTTCCCGTGGAAGAAAAGCAAAGCTGAGGATCAGCCTCTAGCCTGTTTTCCAGTAGCCACCCCGGGCATGATCAAAAACAGCCTCTTTTCCACAGCGTGACAGGTCAAACTGACCGTCATGAAAAACCTGGTGGCCCATCACCCAGGTCCTGACAGCCCAACCGTGGAGTCGTTCTCCATGCCAGGGACTCCATCCGCACTTGGTCTGCTGTTCTTCGTTACGTATTTCCTGCTCGCGCTGAAGGTCAACCAGCACCAGGTCTGCATCATAGCCGACGGCAATTCGCCCCTTGCCGGCAATATCCCATACTCGTGCCGGCGCATCACACATCCAGTGCACGACCTGTTCAAGGCAACATCGCTGGTGATAAACCTGGTCGAGCATCAATGCCAGCACATTCTCCACCGCTGGAAGTCCCGAGGGCGACTGGGGATAAGGCAATTCCTTTTCCTCTCGCGTATGCGGTGCATGGTCCGTCGCGATCACCTGGATCCGACCGTCGAGTAATGCCTGCCAGATCTGCCGGTTATCCTCCTCGTTCTTGATCGAGGGATTCATCTGCACAAGTGACCCCAGGCGATCGTAATCCGAGACGTTAAAGAAAAGATGGTGGGGGCAGGCTTCGGCCGTGATCAGGCCACGGTGATCGGCTACCAGTTCTGTTTCGGCCCCGGTCGACACATGCAGCACGTGAAAGCGGTGGTTGTGCCGGTAGGCCAGGTCCAGTGCCCTCCGTGTGCAAACAAGGGCCGCCTCGTGATCTCGAATTCGAGAGTGGTCACGCACATCTGTTGTCCCGGCAAACCGTTCCTGGTTTGCCTGTATGGTGGCTTCATCCTCGCAGTGCGCTGCTATCGGCAGGGTGGTTTCGGCAAAGATCCGCTCCAGGGCATCCTGGTTATCTACCAGCAGGTCCCCGGTACTTGACCCGATAAAGATCTTGATGCCCGGGGTGCGACAGGCAGCCTTGAGCTGTTCCGTGTTGGTGGCAGTTGCACCAATATAGAAACCGTAATTCACCAGGCTGCTGCGGGACGCCAGCTCCAGCTTCTGTTCCAGGAGATCCATGGTGACTACCGAGGGCCTGGTGTTGGGCATTTCCAGGAACGTCGTCACTCCCCCCTTTGCACAGGCCCGACTGGCGTGTGCCAGGTCTTCCTTGTGGGTCAGTCCCGGCTCCCTGAAATGAACCTGGTCATCAATCACGCCCGGGATCAGGTGAAGTCCGGTGGCATCAACAACGTGGTCCACCGGCACCTGGATTGCTGCATCGATATCGGCAATCGTCTCGTCTTCAATAACAACCGAAACATCGACGAGTTCGCCTGGCAACACGACCGTGGCGTTTTTTATCAGCGTTTTCATGGGCATCGCACGAAATCGTCCTGATGCCTGCGACACCCGAACCGTGCCTAGAGTTTAATACCAAGCTTCCCGGCTCTTATTCTTAACGCCTTGGCAAAGTACGGGAAAGGGTAGCGAATCGTCTTGATGCGTGCCCACTGGAACGTGCCCTTCACGAGTGAAACCGGTAGCCGGCCCGCCTCTACCAGCTCGACGACCTTGTCGATAAACGCCAGGTCACCGGCTCGACGAACCCTCAGCCCATTCTTCAGCTGGTCCTTGAGGTCCGCTACATCGACACCCGACGCATCCGGTGGGGTGATCACCACCAGGGTGCAAAACAACATGGCAAGAGACAGGAGAGTAGCTGGCCGCATGGCGTTTTCCCGATTTATTGATGACACCCCCCCTGATGACAGGAGGACTTTTAGCAGCCATGCAGGGTGTCGAACAAGTGCATTGTCTCTTTCCACGTCGGTAAATTACAGCTAACACCCTAAAAAAACCGGTAACTCGTGATCCATCTTCCACTTAGCCAGGTGCCGCAGGGTGGCTATCTTCCTCGTCTACAAAGCTGAAAACCGGCATCGAAGTCTATCTGCCTGAATACCCGATATAATCAACAGGAAGGAAAAATGACTGAATTGACATCCTTTCAGGAATCTTTCTATACTGGAACTGAGTCTCCCCTGAACCTTCACTCCCGAGAGTCCTGAAGGACTCTCGTTCACACTGGAGAAAACGATGCTGATCATCCCTGGACAGCCTGGCAAGGACCTCTGCGACAAACATCTTGGGATCACCCGGCGTGACTTGATGCGTGTCGGCGGCTCCACAATGATGGGCATGACGCTCGGTGGCATGTTGCAGGCGAAGGCAGGGGCTGCTGAATCAAGTGCGGGCGGGCCTGGCTGGAACAAGGCAAAGTCTATTGTGCTTGTCTACCTGCAGGGTGGCCCAAGCCATCTCGACCTGTGGGATCCCAAGGATGACGTTCCGGACAACGTCCGCAGTGTCTTCAAGCGCATCAACTCCAAGGTGCCGGGCATGGATCTCACCGAGAACCTGCCAAAGCTGGCCCAGGTTACCGACAAGCTGACCCTGGTTCGCTCCCTGAGTTACACCCCGGTGGGACTTTTTAATCACACCGCGGCAATTTACCAGTTGCATACAGGCTACACGACGGACAAGGTCAGTCCCTCTGGTCAGCTAGAGCCACCCAGCCCCAAGGATTTCCCGAATTTTGGCAGCCAGATTATTCGCCTCAAGCCACCCGAGGTTCCGATGCTGCCGTTCGTGATGATGCCAAGGCCGCTGCAGGAAAGTAATG
>JAPYUD010000142.1:0-7913 GCA_029936215.1 Pirellulaceae bacterium
GCACGTTACAAAGCGCGTTGTGGCCACGCTGCTGGGCCTCGGCCTGCAACCTGACAAGGACCTCCAGGCGGGCACGCACCAGCAGGCTCAGGTAGCTCTTCATTTCCCCCCCGAACAGGTTTCGCCAGCTCGCCAGGAAGGACTTCAGGTAGTCGGTGGCGACAACCACCTCACTAACGACAAGCTCGGGAGGCGGACCACCTTCGATGTAAAGGGGGAATGACTTGAGGTTAGTAACCAGCATGTCGTCCATCTCGTCGAGTTGTTTCTGGAGACGCTGCAGGTGAGCACGGTCTGCACTTTTCCCGTAAACGTATCCCAGCAGCAGGAGCACTATTGGGACAATGATAAAAAGATAGTCAAGAAACGGATTCGGCTCAGCAGCGAACTTGTCATCGCCGTCTTCAACATCCGCAGGCGTCGCGATAGCGTCCTTCGGCTCAGCAGCTTTCTCTTCATCCTGGGCCAGGGAAGAAGAGGTGTTGGCGCTGAGATTCACCAGGGTGAACAGAAAAAATGCCAGGTATGCTGTCGTTCTCGTACTTATCCAACGCATTCGATTGTTCCTTCACACGACAGGCAACAAACAAGTGTTGTTGATGTGTCCAGACTCACCCCAGCCATCGTTGTTCCTTCAGAGATCAGGCGTTTTCAGCCACCAGAACCGCTGTCCCATAGGCATAAAGCTCTGAGGCTCCGGAGGTGACCGCGCTGGTGGTGAAGCGGACATTGACGACCGCGTTGGCACCAAGCTGCTCTGCCTGGGCCAGCATCCGGGCCAGTGCTTCCTGCCGTGATTCAGTCAGTAGTTCCGTGTAACCCTTGATCTCGCCGCCTACCAGGTTTTTGAAACCAGCAGCAATATCACGGCCGGCATGCTTGGCCCGAACTGTGTTTCCCTGCACCAGCCCCTTGAGTTCACGGATCGTGTAGCCAGGGATCGTCTCGGTATTGGAAATGAGCATGGAACCGTTCCCTGTTGTTGAGTGTCCTTGTTTGTAAGCACCAGTTATTGTGACACTTCAAGAAGAGGGGACAAGTAGCTGGTACTTTATTGGACCGGGAACAACCTATAGTTGGACCAGGAAGAAAGGCCCATTCACTTGTCTGCTACAATGGAGCCGACAAGGAAAACAGGGCTGGCGTTTGATCCAGTTATTGAATCAGCATGTTGAATATTGGTAGTTTCCGAACAAGAACGTGTAGTGGCATGAGCCGCCGCTCGTTCCTGCAGCTTTCGGGTGCCGTGCCACTTGGCCTGGGCATGTCCCAACTGGGGGAGGCGGCAATTCAGGACTCTGGCGGAAAGTCCCCTCGGGCCAAGTCGGTGCTGTTTGTTTTTCTCTGGGGAGCACCAAGTCACCTCGATACATGTGATCCCAAGCCGGATGCCCCCGCGGAGTACCGGGGTCCCTTTGCCAGCATTCCCACCCGCACACCGGGTGTCCACTTCACTGAGATGCTACCAAGGATGGCCAGCCGCAGTGATCGGTACACGCTGCTGCGGAATCACGTGACCAGCGCCCCGGGCCACCCGGATGCCGGGACCGTGGCACTTTCCGGGTTCGCTGAGAATCCCAAGCCGGTGCAACCGAACTTCGGATCGATCGTTGCCAAGCATCGTGGTTCCACTGGCCGTTTGCCTGCCTTCATGTCCATCGCCAATGGCACGGTGATGGATGGGGCACGAAAAATAGAAGCCTATGGCGGGGGAACCCTGGGATCAGTTTATGATCCCTTCATGGTGGGTTGTTCGGAGCGGGGGGAAGTGAATATTCCGGCACTGAAACTGTTGGAAGACATCAACCCGCTGCGAATCTCTGATCGCCGGCAGTTGCAAAAGCAACTCGAGGGTGTTCCGCGGGCACTCGATGCACACGATGTCGCTTCCTGGAACCGGACGTCCCAGCAGGCTTACCAGCTGTTGACCGACCCGCGATCCAGGGATGCATTCGATTTGACCCAGGAGTCAGCTGCGACCCGGGCTCGCTATGGACGCTCGGTGTTTGGGCAAAGTGCCCTGCTCTCGCGGCGGCTGGTCGAAGCCGGGGTTCCCTACATCCAGCTCAACTATGCCAGGCACGTGGAAGCGATCACGCCTGGCTTTGAGTTTGGCTGGGACACGCATATTTACAACTTCGAATTATTGCAGGACCAGCATTGCCCGATCCTCGACCGTGCCTTTAGTGCCTTGCTCGATGACCTTTATGACCGGGGCTTGATGGACGATACGCTGGTTATCTGCATGGGAGAATTTGGCCGGACCCCGAAAATCAACGCCCGCGCAGCACGGGATCACTGGCCGCAATGCTATTTCTCCATCTGGGCCGGGGCCGGGATTGAGCCGGGACGCGTGATAGGCATGAGCGATGCGCGAGGCGAACATCCGATCAGCGATCCGGTCACGCCACTAATGGTGGGAACGACGATCGCGGAACTTGCAGGCGTCGATACCCAGCGGCGGGCAGAAATGCGTGTCCTGCAGGAGGGAAGCGTGATCGATGGCCTGCTCTAGGTTCCAGGCGACTGTTGCCCTGTTGATTGCTGCTGCCATCACCGGCCAGCTTGCTGCGGTCGAGCCGGTCCGGCTCACGCATGACGGCCGGATGAAGTTCACGCCGGTCTTTATCAACGGGGGGGAGGACCTGGTCTTTGTCGAAATCGAGGATCCCAAGATGTTCCGGCTGCAGCGCCTGCAGCTTGCCGATGGCGCGGTCGAGCCGGTGCACAAGACCGTCAGTGCCCAGGAATTTGACCCTGCCTATTCCGCCGACGGAAATTACTACACCTACCTCAAGGCAGTGGGCACGCTCAGCGTGGGGATGGTGATCAGCTCGAGGAAGAAGACCGATGAGGTTCAGCTGCCACCAGGACAGGGGTTCAGCGGTTATCGCAGCCCGGCAATTGCCCCGGATAGCTCCCAGGTGCTCTTCTCCTTTGCCGAGGAAGGCAGGCAGGATATCTTCCGAGTGGACATCAAGGGAAAGAACCGCAAGGCCCTTACCGGGGGCAAGGGGATCAATATCTGGCCGGATTTTTCTCCCGATGGCAGCCGGGTGGCGTTCTGTTCCACGCGGGATGGAAACTTCGAACTTTACCTGATGAAACCCGACGGGAGCGAGATCACCCGGGTTACCAGTAACCCCTTCCAGGACCTGCGGCCCCGCTTCTCACCCGATGGGAAACGGCTTGCCTTTGCCAGTCACCGCGATGGCAACTTCGAGATTTACCTGGTCAATACCGATGGGTCTCACCTGCAACGGATTACCGAGCACGAGGAGCGGGATGATTATCCTGCCTGGGATCCTGATGGAAAGTCGCTGGTGATTGTTTCGGAGCGAGAGGGAGAGCATGACCTGTACCGGGTCGCCGTGCCCCCCTACCAGGCATCCGGGGCCAGCGTTTCCACGCCAGATCCCTGATTGATCAGCTGACCGGGTTGAGTTCGCGGATCGCCTCGCCAAACGGCAGGATCGGCATCGGGCGACCAGAGAGGTCCGGGAAGGTGTGCTCAGGATTGATACCGAGATGCCTGTAGACGCTTGCCCAGAGGTCGTTCGGCGTGAGCGGACGCTGCACCGGTTCTTCCCCCTTGGTATTGGTGGCACCGATCACCTGGCCTGTCCGCATCCCGCCGCCGGCGACAAGCATGCTCATCGCACTCGGCCAGTGGTCACGCCCGGGCTGGTCGACCTTGGTCTGGGTTCCTGGCCGTACGCTGATCCGGGGAGTCCGTCCGAACTCGCCGGTGACCACGAGCAACACCCGCCGGTCCAGGCCACGTGCATACAGATCCTCGATCATTGCCGTGATCACCTGGTCGTAGATCGGGAAGCGAACCTCGGCATCCTTGAAGAGGTGACAGTTGACGGCGTGGCTGTCCCAGTTATAGACCCCCCACTTGGGCATCGGGATACCGGAGACGTAGGGGTTTTCCATCACCACGGTTACCCACGGTACACCCGCTTCCACCAGTCGGCGAGCCAGGATGGCACGTTGCCCCCACTCGTGGCGACCATAGCGGTCTCGTAGTGAATCGTCTTCCTCCGAGAGGTCAAATGCTCGCCGTGCCTGGGACGACGTGATCATCGAGAGTGCCGACTGGTTGAAGGTATCCATCGAGTCCATCAGCCTGCTTCCGTCCACGTCCCTTCGCAACTGGTCCAGTTCACCAAGCAGGGAGACGCGATCCGCCAGCCGTTCCTCGAACAGGCCACTGGTGAGAGCAAGGTTCTGGACCTTGAAGTCCTTGGAATTCGGGTCGTCAGAAATACGGAACGGGTGGGTCTCGGCACCGAGGTAGGCCGAGCCAAAGCTAAAGACATCAATCGGGTTGACGCGTCCGTTGCCGAGCACGATGTAGTTACAGAGTCCGTTGGGATTTGTTTTCTTTTCCAGCATCTTGGCTGCCATCGAGCCGACCATCGGGGCGTCGTTGACAAACCCGGTCGGTGTGGCAGGCTTGCGGCCGGTCAGGAAACGCTTGTGGCCGCCACCATGGTCAGCAAACTCGTGAGCACAGGAACGGATCAGGGTGTACTTGTCAGCAATCCTGGCATGCTCTGGCAAGAGCTCGCAGACGTCCATGCCTGCCACGTTGGTCTGGATGGGACGAAACTGGCCCCGGTAATCGGCCGGCGCATCCGGCTTCATATCGTAGGTTTCCATGTGCGGAGGCCCGCCAGGAAGCCAGACAAAAATCACCGACGTGTCGGGAGTCGAACCCCCCTGGGCTGAGAGAGCCTGGGCCTCGAGCAGGCGCGAAAGCCCCAGTCCTCCAAGGACTCCGCCACCGAGCTGTAGCACGCTGCGGCGATGCATTTGTTTTGGTATTTTGAAACTCATCATTTCCTAGTTTAGCACCTGGACCCGATGGCCACCAAGGTTATTGTCGGCATGATAGAACTGCCAGACCCTGGGAAACTCTTGCTGCAAGGCTCAACCCCGCGGAATTCGCTGGGCTACAATGACGGGCGAAATGAACCTGTTTTCTTTTTACCGGAGTCGACTCATGAGATCCTGGGCGGTGGTTCTTTCTCTCACCCTGCTCCCGGTCTGCATCCCGGCGGACGTGGACGGGCAGGGACCGACAATCTCGATCGATACGCCATATTCTCCCCCCGGCTGGGCGCTTCTGGAGAGGCAGTTGATCGAGACCAACACGGTTGCCTGTCGGGAGTTCTTTGAGAAGTACTTTGACGAGCGCGGCTACCTGCTCTGCGTGGAACGCTGGGGGGGTAACGATGGCCCGGATGACGCCATCGAGAACGTGGCCGACTGGCCGATCCTGCATGCGTTGGGAGCTCCCGACTCGATCCTCGAGATGTACAAGAAAGCCTGGGAGGGGCACCTGCTGCAGTACAGCGAGGCGAAAACTACCGACGTTCCTTTTGCCCGTGACGGAATGTACTACAAGGAATTCCCCACGATGATGGACTGGATGCACAATGGGGAGGGTCTCCGCGTGTTCAACCTGCAGGGACTCTCGGATCCGTATGATCTCCAGCTAGGGCACCGTGCCCGCCGCTTTGCCGGCTTTTACATGAACGAGGATCCGGGAGCTCCCAACTATGACCCGGAGCACAAGATCATTCGCAGCATGTTCAATGGCAGTCGTGGGCCGCTGATGCGGAAGGCAACCGGCCTGGACTGGGCGGGGGATCCGATCGAGATTGAGAACCGTTTTCGCGCAGGTCACGGGGAACGCAACTATGCCGAGATGATCGCCCACTTCAAGGACTACAACGATATCATTGGTGACCACCCCCAGAACATGGGTGCCACCACGCTGGCGGCCAATGCCTACATGCTTGGCGGAGAAAAGAAATACCGGGAATGGCTGCTGGAGTACGTCGGCGCCTGGCTCGAGCGGATGATTGCAAATGACGGCATCATTCCGACGAATATCGGGCTGGATGGGACGATCGGTGGCGCTACCGATGGGAAATGGTACGGGGGTGTTTACGGCTGGGGGTTTACTGTCGAGGTACCACAGACCGGCGCGATGGCCCATCGCAACCGGGTCGAGCGGGGCCTGATCGGTTTTGGGAATGCTTATCTGCTGACTGGAGAGCGCCGTTTTATCGACAACTGGTCCAGGATGATCGACATCATCAACTCCAACAAGAAAGTGGTCGACGGCAAAACGCTTTACCCTCGGATGTATGGCGATGACGGCTGGTATGCCTTTGCTCCCGGACCCTGGCTGGAAGGGGCCCTGGAGTGTTACTTCTGGACCTTTGAACCGCATGACCATGCGAGGGTTTCGGGAAACAGCTGGATTGCCTACCTGGATGGCACAAACCCGGGATTCCCGGAATCGGCCCTCCGTGGGGACCTGGCCACGATTCGCCAGAAAATAGCAGGCATGCGAGCCGATGAGACCACTCCCGATACCCGGTTGGCGGATGACCCGATGAAGTTTAACCCGGCCACGGTGGGGACACTTCGCCAGCTGATGATGGCAGGACTGGATCCTGGCCGGGGAGCTGCGCCGCTGCACTGTCGCCTGCGTTACTTTGACCCGCTCCGGCGACGGGCCGGTGTGCCGGAGGGCGTGGCAGCACTGATTGACAGGATGACAGCGGACCGGGTCGAGGTGACACTCGTGAATACCAACCAGCTTGCGGCTCGCACGCTGGTCGTGCAGACCGGTGCATATGCCGAGCACCAGTGCACGAGGGTGACGCTCGGCGGTACGGTGACAGCGGTGAATGGGCCGGCCTTTACCGTCGTGCTGGCTCCTGGCGCGGGGGCAGAGCTGACGATTGAGACAGACCGCTACGTGAACCAGCCAACCTTGGTCTTTCCCTGGGACCGCTGGAAAATCAGGAACTAGAGCTTTGAGGAGCTTGCCATGCAACGGGTTGTTGCCGAGCCACTGGTTTATGAATTCAGCCGACACCTGGAAGCCCGGGTGACAATCCAGCCGGGTGAGACCGTGCTGGTGGAATCGGAGGATGCACTGTCCGGGCAGCTTAAGACCGGGGACGACCGTCGGGACAAGTCGACGGTGCCCAAGAGCAACCCGGTTACTGGACCGATCCTGGTGGAGGGGGCGGAGCCGGGGGATGCCCTGGCGGTCACGGTCGAGGAGATCCGTCCGCGCGATGGGCAGGCGGCAACCTACACCGGGCACCCGGGCAGGCTGGCCGAGTGGCTCGGAAGCGAGGAGCCGTCGTTGGCCCGCATCTGCCCGATCCGCGATGGACAGGTCTACTGGAATGAACAGACCCCGATTCCCTTTGCACCGATGCTGGGGTGCCTGGGAACGGCACCGGAATGGGGAGTTGCCTCCACGCAGCCGGCAGGAGCTCATGGAGGGAATATGGACCTGGTCGAGGTCTGTCCCGGGGCAGTGATCTCCCTGCCCGTTTTCTGCCCCGGCGGCTATCTCTACCTGGGAGATGCCCATGCGGCAATGGGACACGGGGAACTCTCGGGAACCGGCTTGGAAATGGCAGCGGAAACAAAGATCACCGTGGACCTGTTGAAGGGGAAACAGCGGGCGGGACCGCGAATCGAGTCCGGCGAGGAGATCATGGTGGTGGCAACGGGCTGCCCGATGGAACGGTCGGTTGCCGAGGCCTACGCGCGGCTGATCCTCTGGATGGAAGAGGACTATGGCTGGGATCGCTGGCATGCCTATGACTTACTGACCCACGTGGGCCAGGTCTCGGTCGGCTACTATGGGATTGGTACCGTGGCGGCTAAGGTTCAGAAGCATTATCTCGGCGGTTGAAAGGGGATGGGGAACACCCGATGTTAATTGGCTATCTCAGTGACGAGCAGCATGTCGCCATTAGCGGGGCCTGGGTGACGCTGGAGAATGAGTCCGGTCGCTGGGACCTTCGCTCGCAGGCCGATGGTGCCCTGCTGGCCGATGTGACTCCCGGGGAATACCAGGTCACGCT
>JAPYUD010000143.1:0-7875 GCA_029936215.1 Pirellulaceae bacterium
GCTTTACGTGATCCACGAGGGCCGGGCTGACCAAAAGGACCATCCCTCGATCTTTGTCTTTGACCGCAAGGGACGCTTCGTCCGCGCCTTCGGCAGCCAGTTCCAGGGAGGAGGGCACGGTATCGAGGTCCACGAGGAGGATGGCGAGGAATTCCTTTATGTCTGTGCGTACCAGCACCTCAAGACTTTTGCCAAGATGGACCTCAACGGAGAAATCGTCTGGCAGAAGCATGCTCCCATGCAATCAGGCGTCTACGCTCCAGAAGAAGATACCAAGCCACAAAAAATCTGGGGACAGGACCGCTTCCTTCCAACCAACTTTGCTTTCCTGCCGGATGGCGACTTTCTGCTTGTCGATGGATACGGTTCCTACTACGTTCATCGCTACGACCGCGACGGAAACTGGAAAAGCTGTTTCGGTGGCCCCGGTGATGGCAAAGGTACCTTTGCGACGCCGCATGGAATCTGGGTCGACAACCGCGGGGAGAAGGATCCCACGCTGGTGATCTGTGACCGGGCACATCACACGGTCCAGTACCTGACCCTCGATGGCAAGCACCTTGCCACGCAGGACGGTTACGGGTTGCCGGCCAATGCCGACACCTGGAGGGACCTGCTAATGATCCCGGAACTGCACGCCCGGGTGACGTTGCTGGATGCAAACAACCAGGTGGTGGCCAGGCTCGGTGATGACGTGAAGAGGATTACCACCGAGGGAGGGATCCGTAACGCCCCGGACAAGTGGATCGATGGCAAGTTTGTTCATCCCCATGACGCCTGCTTTGGCAAGGACGGGAGTATCTTCGTGGCCGAGTGGGTCCATAGCGGTCGGATCTCAAAGCTCAAACGCCTCTGATAAATTGAGTAACGGGACATTCACCTCCCATGAACCAGAAACTCTCCATTCCCTGCCCGGAATGTAATACTGAACTCTCTATTCCAAGTGCCGGGTACCTGGGAAAGACTGTTGCCTGTCCACAGTGCCAGACCACCTTCCTGCTCAAGGATCCTGCCACCGAGGAGCCGCCGGTAAGCGACGCAATCGCATCCACAGCGGAAACTCCCACCACGGTGGCGGCCAATCCCCCCCCGGCTCCGGCGGCATTTCCCTTTGCCATGAATACGGTCGATGAAGATCGCGTCCCCAGAACGTTCCAAAAAGCCAGCCCGGCCCGGCCACGAGGTAACCGGAACTGGCTGCTGATCGGGACTGGCTCGGCCGTCATGGTCCTCATCATTCTCCTGCTGGTGGCTCTCCTGCCCGAACCTGCCTCCACCACCGAACTTGATTACATGCCGGATAACACGGAGATCTTTGTACGGGTTCGCCTGAAGGAAGTGCTCGAGTCCGATCTTGGCACCAGCATCCTCGAAAGTGTCCCCAGCCTGCAGCAGATGCTCGATCAGATCATCAAGCAAGGTATTCCTCCCCGTGATATCCAGAGCATCGCTTATGGCATGTCGAGCTTCAGCACGGTGCTCGACAACCGCGAAGCGGCAAGTCCCATGAACATGGATTTCACCGTGCTCCTGCGACTCACCCGGCCCGTGAATACCGATAACCTGGCAAAGATCTTTGAGGCCCAAAACCGTGGGATGCGGAAACCGATCAAGACAACGCTCAAGCAAAACATTTTTTATGTTTCCCACCCCTATGAAAACAACCATCCACCCGTTGCTCTCTACGTGATCAACAACCGGACACTTCTTTTTGGCGCGGAGCAGTCAGTACGGAGAGCCGTCAGACAGGGTGGCACGAGTCGTGCTTCGGTCGGCTTCCATTTCCTGGACTCCAGCTACCCGGTGCTGGTCGGATTCGTCCCCCGCAATATGAACACCTTTGACAAGGCGATTACCCAGTTCAACTCCGACCAGGCAGGGGCATTCAACAAGGCCGTTGCCTCGGCACGCGGCACCCTGACCGGGCTGGCAATGGGTATCCAGGTTGGCAACGGGTTTGACGTGTCCAGCACGGCAATATTCACCGGCAGGGGAGCCGCCAAAACCTTTATCACCGAAATCGAGAGTGGTTTTGCAACGATGAAACAGGAGATCTCTCGCCTTGGCAATGTGGCCACCGGTCCGCAGGCCCTGGCAACTCGGATCCTGTCAACGATCCTGCGAGATGTCCAGGCCGTCAGCAAGGGCAAGACGGCAGAAGTGCGATTTTCCATTCCCCGGACCACGGTCGACCTTGCATTAACGGGGGCCGGAGTATTGGGGATTCCCGGATTTGGCAACCTGCTTGGGAAAGATGACGCCGTCGTGGATTCCCCCGTGGCGACGACCGAGAGCCTCGAGGACGAGATGACCAGGCTGATTCTCGAGGGTGTCACCGATGAATCACTCTCGGGCATCAAGAGCATGTTCGACGATCCGGAGTACGTCCTGATGGACTACCTCGATCGCTGGCTCACTGACAACATCGGGGCAGCCGTGACCATTAATGCCAGCATCGACAAGGAGGAGGCAATTGTGGAGATTGCCGGGATCGACGATGTTGAAATGCTGGGAAAAAAGATTGATTTCGCCGAGGTGCTGGAAGTGAACAAGCGCCGCAACATGGTAACCGCTCGCTGGCACGCTCCAGGTCAAAAGTGACCTGTCTCTCCCTGCCTAGTAACTGAAGACGGTCGCGTGTGGGCCAACATGCGCAAAGAGCTTCGCCTTGCTGGTCACGAACGCAGACTCCATGATGTCCTCTGCCTCGACCCCCAGGTCTCCCATGCAGACCGGGCAGACATGAATCTCCGCTCCCCGGTCGGCGAGTGCTTTTATCTGCTCTTTGAAAGGCGCGTGGTCCCCGTACGCCAGGTCCTCCGGGAATCCTGTCGTGGGAATCTGGACTCCCTTGACATTAAAGAAGATTGCCACGGTGTAGTTCTCGTCCAGGCAAAATCCGGCCAGGGTGAGAGCCATGTTCACCGATTGCGGATCCACGTTGGCATCACTGGTGACACTCAGCAAAACGGTCCCGGGACCCGCGGCGACAGCTTCCACACTAACCGCATTTGATTTCGCACAACCGCTGACAAGCACCAGCAGACCGAGAATCGTCCCACCCAGGAATTTTCGATTGACCATCGACATCTCCACGCTCCTGCAAGAAAAATGCTGCATTTCCGATTGGCACCTGTTGTAGGGTGCCGCCAGGGAGGTGACAAGGCCCGTGGTGAACCGAAGAAGCGAAAAGCGGTGTTGGCAACCAAAATAGATAACCGATAAGATAGATAACAGGCTGAGACAGCCTCGGTGTTATCCCAACTTAGAAAACTCGGATCGCTTCTGATGCTCAATATCCTTGGATCAAAAGTCAACCTCTGCGATGGCCTCAGTCGCCGCAACTTCCTGCAGATCGGGTCGCTGGCGATGGGGGGGCTAACCCTCCCGCAACTTCTGGCAGCTGAACGGAAGGCAGGAATTCGCAATTCCCGCAAGGCAGTGATCATGATCTACATGGTCGGCGCCCCACCCCACCAGGACATGTATGACCTGAAGATGGATGCACCTGCCGAGATTCGCGGCGAATTTCAGCCAATCGAGACCGCCGTTCCGGGTATCCGGATCTCGGAATACATGCCGGGAATTGCCGGCATCATGGACAAGTGCATTCCCCTGCGAAGCGTCCATGGCTCGCCCAATGGAGGGCATGATTCCTATATCTGCTATACCGGCCGGGCCAAGCAGAATGAACCGACCGGTGGCTGGCCGTCGATGGGTTCGATCGTCTCTCGCCTGCGAGGTCCGTCCAGTCGTGACGTGCCACCCTTTATCGGGCTGGCTCCCGACGCTGGCCATCCCCCCTATGGCTCCCCGGGCCTGCCTGGTTTCCTCGGCGTCCGGAATGCCGCTTTCCGTCCGTCCGGTCCAGCGAGCAAGGACATGGTCCTTAACAGCATCACTCCCGAGCGGCTCGACAGTCGCTCATCCTTACTCAAGGGCTTCGATGCTTTCCGGCGAAAAATGGACCAGGAAGTGATCTATGATGGACTCGACAAGGTGACACAGCAGGCACTGGGGATACTCACTTCCAGCCGCCTGGCCGAGGCGATGGATGTCACCAAGGAACCAGAGAGTGTCCGCGAACGATATGGCAAGGGGGACACTGCCAAGTATGGTGATGGCGCCCCGCGAAATCTCGAACAGTTCCTCATGGCCCGCCGGCTTGTCGAGGCAGGCGTCCGCGTCGTGACACTCAATTTCGGTCGCTGGGATTTCCACTCCAATAACCACAGCGAACTAAAAAACACTCACCTCCCCTGGTTTGACCAGGGGCTCTCGGCGCTGATCGACGACATCTACCAGCGTGGCATGGCCGACGATGTGGCGGTCGTGGCCTGGGGTGAGTTCGGACGGACTCCCCAGATCAACAAGACTGCCGGTCGTGACCACTGGCCACAAGTTGGAGGTGGACTGGTTGCCGGTGGCGGCCTGCGAACCGGTCAGGTGATCGGTTCCACCGACCGAAAGGGAGGGGAAATCGCCAGCCGCCCGGTCCATTTTGGCGAGGTTCATGCCACGCTCTACCATGCCATGGGAATCAACCCCAATGCCACCACGGTGCCGGACCTTTCAGGACGACCGCATTACCTGGTGGATGGTCATTCGCCGATGCCAGAGCTTATCTAGACAGAATCACTCCGCCATGGATGGCTCATAGCATTCCCCTTTTCGTTGCGGGAAACATCATGGCTTTCCAGCTTCGCCTGCTGACCCTCCTGTTTTTCTTCTCGCTGTTATCGAGCACCCGGGCCGAGCAGGAACAACCGCTGCAGATCGGCAACCGCAGGCAATTACTGGTCGACGACTTCATCGTCAGTGACCTGGTAAACGTCCAGCGGCAACTTGGCACGGTCACCCGGCTCAACCAGGGAAAACCGATCTTTACCGACGGTAAGTTCTACGGCACGGTTGCCCATCACCAGGGGCGGTTCAAGATGTGGTGGCGGAAGCCGGAAAAACAGGGGTTTGGCTATGCCGAGTCCCGGGACGGCATCCATTTCACGAAGGTGGCCGATCTTTCCGGGATCAATTTCGCCGGCGACTTCACACTCTCGGTCACTATCAACCGGCAGGAGATCTTCCCGTCCTATCGCTACCTGGCAGCCTACGACGCACCTGGCATGGCTGCGGGAATTGCCCACTCGGCCGACGGCATCCACTGGACACCTCTTAACGATGGCAAGCCGGTCACGCACCGGGCCGCCGACACCTATAACCAGATCACCTGGGATCCGCGCGAAGCGACCTACCGGCTCTTCACCCGCACCGACTTCGGCAGCCCCGGAGGGGACGGCGAAGTGCGGGGAGTTCGCAGCATGACCAATCCCAATCCCAGGGCAAACCCGACAGACTGGAAACTGGTCCGCGACTGGATTTTTGATCGCGAGGGACCAGGGGAAGTATCACGGCGCCAGATCTATGCACTCACCGACTGGATTCATCACGATGTCCACTTTGCCCTGATGACCGTTTACGAGTGGCCAGGGGACACCAGCGAGGGTCCAGCCGACCTGGTCAAGCGGCACGAGAGGGACGTGATGAACTATTACATCGGCACCAGTCGAGATGGAGACAGCTGGGACCTGGGCTGGGTTTACGCATCAAAACCCTTTCTCCCACGCGGCCCTGACGGCAGCTTTGACAAGGACATGATCCTGCCCGCTTCGAGTATTGTCACCCACAAGGACAAGCACTGGATCTATTATTCCGGTGCCAACGAACGGCACGGGACACCAGAAGTGTCCTTCCCGCGGCAGTCGTTCATTGGTGTCGCCACGCTCCCGCTGGACCGCTTCATTGGCCTGGCCGCTGTCGGCAACCAGGCCGGCAGCATTCTGACCAGGCCGTTCACACTGCGGGGAAGTAGACTGCAACTGAACATCGCCGCTCCCGGCGGAACCTGCCAGGTGGAGATCCTCGATGCAGAAGGAAAATCGCTACCAGAACGTGCTGGCCTGCCGACCCGCGTCTTCCACGAGCGGGATGAACTCCGACTCCAGCCTCGCTGGAAGGAAAAACAGATGGCAACCCTGCAGGGTCAGACTGTCCGGCTCCGCTTCACGCTCAGCAACGCGACGCTCTACAGTTTCCAGCTGCTGCCGTGATCCACGACAGTTGCCACTCTCACTTTCGTCGCGAGAGCAGCTCGAGCATCCTGGTGCCCAGTGCATCGCCAATCAGGAAATAGCTCTCGGCATTACCGAACCAGTGATGACCATGTCCCACGTTAGGGGATTGATCGGCAGGACGGGCAAAAGCGGTCGTCTTCACGAAGGCAACATTCCCCTTCATTTCCTTTCGCCTGGCAGCCGCTAACTGGGCCTGGCGGAGAGTCAGCATGTTCTGGCCAACCTCGTCACCTCCGTTTCCCAGTTCACCAATCACCACCGGCAACCGTGGCATGCCCCAGGCTGCACGGACGTCTCGGACCAGGTGCACGAGGTTGTCCTCGTATTGTTCCAGTGCCTGCTTATCGAACATGTCATTCCAGCCCTGCTGCCAGACAAAACCTGCCAGCTGGTATTTCCGGCCTGCCAGATGGGGAAAGTCCGTGTCCAGGCTGGCAAGTGCCTCCTGCACCTCGGCAAGCATCTTCTTGTAATAGACGCCTGTCTCTCCCCCGGCACCTGGGGGCCGAAAGTCCTTGTAAAGACTCTTGCCACCCCATGCGGTCTTGATCAAAACGACCGGCTGGTCAAAATAATCTCCCAGCACGTGCCCGAACTGAAATTCCGGGCCGATGTGATGGCGACCAGGATAGCCGGAAAAACCGATCGAGAGGCCTCCCTTCTTGACCGCCTCGACATCGTCGCCGTCCTTGACCCGGTAGCGAACGTGCACGTCGTCCCGCACCACCCAGCCTCCCTTGTCGTCCTGCAGATGGGCATAGAGGTCTGGAGTTTTCGTGTTCCGCATCACGTGAAGCAACGTCCCCTTGCCGCCGTTGTAGTGCTGTGGATGATCCAGGTCGACCACGCCCTGGCCCTGCATATTGGACTGGCCGGCAAGCACAAAGACCTTGACCGGGCTGTGGCCCGGTTGCTTTGCCAGAGCCGAACCCTGGAACATCAGTCCCAGCAGAAAGCAGGCACCCAGTCGAAGACGTTGTTTTTCCTGCCGCATCGAAATTCTTCTCCACAAACTTGTCTTGGCCACCAATCCTCTCCATCATAATACTGCCTGGTAGGCCCCAGCACCTCCTCCCACCAGGCGTTATGATCAACCAGGCAATACTCCTTCTCCCTCTTTCCAATACCGGACAGGCACCAATGATGACAATTCTCTTCCGCACTCTCTTCCGGCCCCTGTTTCTTGGCCTGCTCTTGATTTCGAGCACCACGATCGCCCAGCAAACAGAAAATTACGAGTTAAGTGAGGACTCGAAGATCCATACCGGGGTTCCCCAGGGAGAGATCAAGGGCCCCTTCCGCTGGGATAAAAGCACCATTTTCCCGGGAACCGTACGGGATTATTCGATCTACATACCGGCCCAGTATGACGCCAACAAACCATGTTGCCTGCTGGTCGTTCAAGATGGACTGCGCAAGGCACAGCAATGGAAGTTCCCCACGGTTCTGGACAACCTGATTCACAAGAAACAAGTTCCTCCCATGATCGGTATCTTTATCAGTCCGGGCGTCGTGCCGGCCCCGAATGCCAATTCCCAGCCACGTTTTAACCGCAGTTTCGAGTACGACGGCCTGGGAGATAGTTACGCACGTTTCCTGATCGAGGAGATCCTTCCCGCTGTCAGTGAAGACTACAATATTAGCGATGACCCGAATGACCGCATGCTTGCCGGCAGCAGTAGTGGAGGAGTCTGTGCGTTCACCGCGGCCTGGGAACGCCCTGATGCTTTTCGCCGCGTCTTCA
>JAPYUD010000144.1:0-7865 GCA_029936215.1 Pirellulaceae bacterium
TTGCAGTTGTCAGGCGCGGACCGGGCAACATTTCTTCACGCCTTCTGCACGGCCGATATCACCAGCCTGGCCAGCGGACAGGGATGCGAGGCTTTTATCACCAGCGTCCAGGGGAAAACCCTGGGACTGGTCCATGTCTTCTGTCACCAGGAGACCCTGGTTCTGGACACCGTCGCGGAACAGGCTACTGCGCTGCAGACCCACCTGGAACGTTACGTGATTCGCGAGGACGTTGTTTTTACTGACCTTTCCGAAACACTCGAGTCCCTGTTCGTGACTGGTCCAGGGTCCGGAGAGACCATTGCATCCCTGCTTCCCTCTCCTCTTCCTGCCGAACCGCTGAACCATGTCGACCAGCTCTTTGAGGAGAGCACGCTCTCGGTTCGTCGCTGCCAGAGTTCTCTTGATGGCTTCTGGATCAGTGGCCCCGAGGTGGCGATTCACGGGCTGGCGGGAGAATTCACGCGGACTGGCTGCCAGGAGATCGATAACGTCGTCGTGGAGATGCTGCGGATCGAGGCAGGACTGCCTCTTTATGGAGTCGACCTGGATGAACGAAATCTTCCCCAGGAAGTAAACCGTGACGCGGAGGCGATCAGTTTCACCAAGGGCTGTTACCTGGGACAGGAAACGGTCGCTCGCATCGACGCGCTGGGCCATGTGAACTGGCTGCTGACAGGACTCCTCCTGCCAGCCGGAACGCTCCCTGCCGCCGGAACGATCTTCCAGCAGGATGGCAGCGACGTGGCCCGTATTACCTCTTCCAGTTATTCCCCGCGACTGAAGAAGCCGCTGGCGCTGGCCCACGTGAGGCAGCACTCAAGCAACCCGGGAACGATACTCCCGGGGGCAGAGGTGATCCGCCTGCCACTCACGTAACTCGCCTTTTCAAAAACCACTCAGGCGTTGGGGATCTCGGCAATCGTGGGAATCGCTGGCATTTCGGCAAGCCAGCGAGAAACTCGTCCTACCACATCCCCCTCGACCGGGACCTGGCCCACGAGGCGAAAGTGCTGGGACGTGAGTGCTTCGCCGAGAAACTGCAGGTGACCTGTCAGCTGCTGCATGAACTCACTCAGCTGCTTTTCATCCAGCTCGTGCCGAACCAGGTTCATGCTGGACTTTGTTCGCTCGCGCCGCAGCTCGATAAGCCTGCCTGCTTCCGCCTTGAGCAGGCACCCCTGGCGGTATCCACGCCGCAGTTGGAACTGGCGGTTGAACTGGTAAACCGGGTCGGCACCAAAGAAAAAGGCAGGTCCGCTGTCCCTTCGAAAACCGACCACCACCGGATCCTCCAGGTCATCAATCTCCAGTTCCACCCGCTCGACCAGCGCCGTCGCTTCACGCAGGATATCCTCGCGATCTTCCTGATGGCGGGCCATGCCCGGTCCTCCACGTTGAGCCTGATAGGTTTCCTGTTATCAGCAGTTAGAATCAATTGTCAACTCTCTTGGCCACTGCAGTCCAGTCACCTCCTCCGAGGAGCAGTTCGAGAACCACCATGAGTGAACGAGAATTACTTCAGACCTCCCGTTTTTCTGTTGTTGAGCTTGCATCTGCTTCCGGTCCCCCGCGACAGGTGATTCGTCACCCGGGATCGGTGGTAATCGTCCCGATGGTCGATGAGCACCATGTTTGCCTGATTCGAAATTACCGCGTCTCGGTAGCACGGACCCTGGTCGAGCTTCCGGCCGGAACGCGTGAGCCAAACGAGGCGCCAGAGGTTACTGCCACGAGGGAACTGGCCGAGGAAACAGGCTACCGTGCCGAATCGTTTGAGCGGATCACAGGTTTCCTTGCTGCCCCGGGCATCCTTGACGAGAAGATGATCCTCTACCTTGCCCGGGGTCTCAGCGAGGGCGTGCCGGCACGGGAAGCGGGCGAACAGATCGAGAACATGGTGGTGCCCTGGCAGGAAGCGATGGAGATGGTGGGCCGTGGTGAGATCGAGGATGCCAAGACGATCATCGGGCTGCTGCTCGTTGACCGTCAACGGGGCAGCGACGTTTGACCTGCCTGGTCACTCGCCCACCGCGGGTTCCGGTAAAGCACCCGGGCAAGTTCCTCCGTTGAGTGCGACTCGCTGGCAGGGCGATCGTAATGCCAGCGATCGTCGATCGGCACCAGTTCCCCGGCGAGCGGCCAGGGATCGAACGGCGAATGGCCGAGCCTGGTCGCCAGCCGGCTTGAATCCAGGGCCACGTTCCCCGCCCGGGGTGGCATCGGACCGGCCTCGACGCGTGGACATCCCTGCAGCAGGTCCGGATTGTATCCCCCCACCCGATTCACCAGCTGGGCAATCTGGTAGAGGCTCATACGGCAAGGCCCACCCGCGTGGTAGAGACCAGCCAGATCATTTACCAGCAGTTGATGAAAGAGCCGGTTGAGGCAGTCGGTGTAAGTGGGAGTACGAATCTCATCGAAGTAGAGCGTGGCTGGCTTGTTCGCCTGGAAACGGGACTGGATCCAGTCAATCGCCCCGGCATGCCCGCTGAAACTGATTCCCATCGGCAGCGAGATTCGCAGCACACAGGCATCCGGACGCTGACTCCCAACCAGCTTCTCTCCCTCGACCATGGTCGCGCCATAAACGGTGACTGGATCCGTCAGATCATCCTCGCAATACCCTCCGTCGCGGTCCCCGGAAAAGACCAGGTCGCTGGAAAGGTGAACCAGGCGGACCGGGTCGTCCCCGATTGCCCTGAGCAGCGAGGCGACACCCTCCACATTCACTCGCCGAGCCAGTGGAGGATTGAGTTCACAGGCTTTGAGCTTGCAGGTCCCCTCCGAATGCAGCACCGAACGGAACCGGTATCGATCAAATAACTGCTGGACACCGTCAACGTCATGGATATTGCAGCCCACGATCCCTTCCCCGGAAAGTGGCCAGTTATCGGCACGTCGAAGCCCAATTACCTGGCCGGGGTATCGCCTCTGGAAGTATTCCAGCGCGTTATAGCCGGCAACACCTGCGACACCGGTTACCAAAAGCGGCAGGGGGGGAGCTGAAAAACTGGAATTCATGGGGCCAGGAACAACTCTCTGGAAAGACTGATTGCGTGGCTCACATTCACTGTTACCAGCAGCAGGCGACCGGTGTCAACTCCGTTCAAAACAACTCCCATCCGGGAAAACTGGCTCTGCAGAACTGTTTCCTCTGCAGATCTCGCTATAATGAAACATTACCGAGCCATCCCCATTCCGCTTGAGCAGTTCAATGGGTATCAAGTTTCACTGCCCCAACGGCCACAAGTTAAACGTCAAGTCATTCCTGGCCGGGAAACGGGGAATCTGTCCGAAGTGCCATGTCCGCATGCGGATTCCCATGGAATCGGAAAGCGAAGTGGGCACGCAGGTGATCGCCAGCGCCTCACCAAAAAAAGTCAGCGCCCAATCGGCACCCGCCGGCGGGAATGGCCAGCAGGCAGGTGTGGCACTACTGGAGGAGAATGAAATCCAGACCCTGCTGAATGACCCGGAGAGGACCTGGCACATGTCGGCAGAAGACGGTGCTCAGTTCGGCCCGGCATCCGGAACCGAGATGATGGACTGGCTCGCCGCTGACCGTGTGAGCAGTCATTCCCATGTCTGGTGTGACAGCTGGGAAGACTGGCGAGTTGCCAGCGACGTTTTCCCACAACTGCGAAGTGAGAACCCGGAGCCGGCCATCGCTGTCGAGGCAGTGCCAGCAGATGACCCTTTCTCCAACATCAATCCACAGTACCTCGACAACACCACGGCAGACAGCGTAATAAGCGTGCCGGACGACAATCCTTTTTCGACACTGATCCAGCCCGACCCGGAAAGTTCACGGGTTGCAAGCTCCCGGCGATCCAAGCGTGATGAAAAACCATCTCATGGCAAGGCAATCCTGCTGGGCCTGGTTGCAATCGCCAGCCTTGCTGGCCTTGTTTTCATTGTCATGAAGGTCCTCTGAGAAGTGAACTTTCCGCCGATTAACTGAATCCTGTGTGTACAGAGAGAAAACGAGCTACCTCAAGCCGAAGGAAAGAAAAAAATGTTCCCATCCATTCATCGACCGTTGTTCAACCTCCTGCTACTGGCAGTTGCCGTTTGCTCTCAGCAGACGCTCTTCGCGGAGGACGCCAAGCCAATGAAGGTCAAAGTAGGGGATCTCACCCTGACCGTGCCGGCAAACTGGAAATCGGCCAAACCGGCTAACCGGTTGCGACTGGCCCAGTTCACGATTCCGCCCGTGGGAGGAGACAAGGAACCGGCAGAGCTGGTGATTTCATTCTTCGGAGGGAGTGGTGGCGGGGTGGATGCAAACCTGCGTCGCTGGATCAACCAGTTCCAGGCAAAGGGACGGGTGGTTCGTACAGTGGAAGGGACATCCAAGTTGGGACCCTACGTGCTGGCTGACCTGAAAGGGACCTTCAACAAGCCGGTTGGCCCACCGGTCCAAAGGCAAACCAAGCCAACCCCCGGCTCACAGATGCTGGCCGTGATCCTCAACGTGGAAGGCAAGGGTAATTACTTCCTCAAGTTGACTGGTTCGGAGAAGACCATCACCGCAGCCAACAAGTCATTTCGAACTGCGATTGGTGCCTCGATTGACAAGGAAAAGGACTACAAGCTGAAAGAGTAATCCTTGGCAATGGCGAGCGGAGAGTGATATCCAAACAGCAGGAAGACGCCAGAGATGATTATTGGGGCTCCACAGGAAACGTTACTGGATGAATACCGGGTAGCCCTGCTTCCGGTTGGCGTGGAAGAGTTTGCACGTCATGGCCACTCCGTGCTGGTCGAGGCCGGGGCGGGACTGGGGTCGGGAATCTCCGATCACGAGTACCTCGCGGCGGGAGCAGAGCTGGTTACTGCCGAAGATCTTTTTTCCCGGGCCGAGCTGGTGATCAAGGTCAAGGAACCCCAGCCGCCAGAATGGGAACTGCTCCGTCCCGGCCAGGCAATCTTCACTTACTTTCATTTTGCCGCCAACCAGCCGCTGGTGGAGGCCATGATCCAGCGGGGCGTCACCTGTATCGCCTACGAGACCCTGGTTGACCAGGAAGGGCGACTCCCGCTGCTGACACCGATGAGCGAGGTGGCAGGGCGGATGAGTATCCAGGAGGGGGCCAAGTACCTGGAACGACCACAGATGGGACGTGGCATCCTGCTGGCCGGCGTCCCGGGCGTCGCGCCGGCACATATCACCATCCTGGGTGGAGGCGTGGTGGGAGCCAACGCGGCAAAAATCGCCGCTGGTTTCCAGGCCGATGTGACCATCCTCGACATCAACATGGAACGGCTCCGATACCTGGACGACATCATGCCGGCCAACGTGAACATGCTCTACAGTGACCGGCAGGTGATCCGCGAGCAGATGCCACTGGCCGACCTGGTGATCGGGGCGGTGCTGATCCCCGGGGCCAAGGCACCCTGCCTGGTCAGCCGCGAGGAGCTGAAGCTGATGAAGCCGGGCAGTGTGATCATCGACGTGGCGATCGACCAGGGAGGTTGCATCGAGACCTCACGTCCAACCTCCCACAGTGATCCGACGTACATCGAGGAAGAAGTTCTTCACTACTGTGTTACCAACATGCCCGGTGCGGTGGGGCGCACCAGCACCTTCGCCCTCTGCAATGTCACGCTCCCCTGGGCCCTGGAAATCGCCAACCGCGGTGTCCTTGACGCGGCCAGGGAACTGAATCCGATCCTTACCGCCGTCAACGTGCACGACGGGAGAATCGTTAACCAGGCAGTTGCCGACTCATTCGAGATGTCGTACAAACCGTTGTTCGAAGAATGAGGCCGCATGGAGCTGCCAGAAACTCGCAGGACAGGAAATCGAGATGAACGACCAGGCAACACCACGAGTCGGTATCGTGATGGGCAGTGACAGTGACTGGCCCAAGATTAACAAGGCAGCGGATGCTCTTGATGAGTTCGGGGTCAGCTACGAGGTGCGAGTGATGAGTGCCCACCGGACGCCACAGGTTGTCTCGGAATATGCCACCAGTGCCATCGAAAGAGGGCTGGAAGTGATCATCGCGGCGGCAGGCGGTGCTGCCCACCTGGCCGGGGTGGTGGCAGCCCATACCACGCTGCCTGTGATCGGACTCCCGGTCCCGACACCGGACCTGGGGGGACTCGATTCACTCCTCTCCACCGTGCAGATGCCCGGGGATGTGCCGGTCGCCAGCATGGCGGTGGGCATGGGAGGCCCTCGCAACTCCGGTCTCTTCGCCGTGCAGATCCTGGCAACCGCTGACGCGGAGCTGCGGGCAAAGCTGGTCGAATTCAAAGGGAAACTGACCGAGAAGATTGCCGCCAAGGATGCCAGCTTGAGAGAGAGCATCTCGTGAGTGATGTCGCGACGATGCGCTGGGTTGGCGACGTCAACGGACATCTGGAATTACTCGACCAGACCCTGCTGCCGGAGAAGATCCAGGTCCTTCGCTGTCATGATGTCCCCACGGTCTTCGAGGCAATCCAGAAACTTCGCGTGCGAGGAGCCCCCGCCATCGGGGTGACTGCCGCCTACGGCCTCTGCCTGGGACTCCAGCAGCCAGGACTCACCTCACCGGCTGAACTGCTGGGGCAACTCCAGCAGGCTGCTGACCAGCTGGCGAACAGCCGGCCCACCGCGGTTAACCTGTTCTGGGCGATTGACCGCATGCGCCGGGTGGCAGCTGATTGCCAGCTGGAAGATCCTCTCAGCTGGCGGGAACAGATGCTCGAGGAAGCCCGCACGATCCAGCAAGAGGACGAGCAGATGTGTCATGCAATCGGTCAGTTTGGAGCGGCGCTCCTGGAAGATGGACAGGGAGTGCTCACGCACTGTAATGCCGGCGGGTTGGCGACCGCTGGCTACGGGACCGCGCTCTCGCTTTTCTTTACTGCCCAGGACGAGGGAAAATCACTACAGATTTTCGTCGACGAAACACGACCGCTGTTGCAGGGAGCACGGCTGACCGCCTGGGAACTGACCCGCCGAGGAATCTCGACCACGCTGATCTGTGACTCGATGGCAGCCCAGGTCATGCGAGAGGGAAAGGTGCAGGCGGTGGTCACCGGTGCTGATCGGATCGCTGCAAACGGCGACACCGCCAACAAGATCGGCACCTACTCGCTGGCGGTGCTGGCCCAGGCCCACCAGATCCCTTTTTACGTGGCTGCCCCCACCAATACCTTTGACCTCACGCTGGCAGACGGGCAGCAGATTCCCATCGAGCAGCGGGAACGGGGGGAGATTACCCACGGATTCGGTCGCCAGACAGCTCCCGATGATGTCCAGGTCTACAACCCGGCCTTTGATGTCACACCGGCCGGCCTGATACAAGCCATCATCACCGAGCGTGGAGTCATTGATCCGGTCGACGCAGAGAATGTCGCCCGCCAGGTCCGCCACTGATCACTCCTGCTCGCCATCCTCCTGCTCCGCGGGCGCCGCCCCGGTCGCTTCTGCTTCATCGTCGCCAGAAGCACTCACATCACGGGCAATACAGAAGACGGCAACAAGAAGGGCAAGACCACCAATCGGGGCCAGGAAAACACCAAGTCCCGGGTCACCGTCGTAGATGTAGATTCCTCCCAGGAAGAACCCTCCCGGCAACAGAACGCTGGCCGAGTTCAGGCAGGACGAGGCACACCGGACCCTCGTGCTGCTCGAACCGCCTGTCACGCTGAGCGTGTAGGCATAGGCGATATGGACCAGACCGAGCAGTGTGCCGTGGGCGTGGGCCAGTCGCCAGACCAGCCGCCGGGCCTCGTACTGGTCTGCCAGGAAACCCTGGACCTTGAATCCATGGAGTGCTTCGAGCACCAGCCCGAGCGAGAGGAACAGCAGCAGCGACCACCAGCCGAAACGAAAGTGGCGCTGTACGTAAGGGTCAGTGCTGGAG
>JAPYUD010000145.1:0-7846 GCA_029936215.1 Pirellulaceae bacterium
CTGCACAACGCCGATCGTCTACCAGGACCATGTCTTCGCATCAAGTTCCTATGGAAAAGGGGGAGGACTGGCAAAAATTAGCGTACAGGACGGCAAACAGACTGCCACGGAAATTTATTTCGAGAAGCGGATGGCCAACCATCACGGTGGCATCATCATGATTGGCGAGCACATGTATGGTTTTGGCAGTGGCGGCCTGATCTGCATGCATTACCTGACCGGTGAGGTTGCCTGGCGGGCACGGAGTGTCGGCAAGGGGTCACTGATCGCGGCAGACGGGATGCTCTACCTGTTAAGTGAAGGCCACGAACTGGCACTGGCCGAGGCGACCCCGGAAGAATACCGCGAGCACGGCCGCATTCGCCTGCAGCCTCATGGACGCCCCAGCTGGGCTCACATGGCCCTGGCCGACGGGATTCTCTTTATCCGGGACCAGGAGTCCCTCTCTGCCTTTGACGTGCGAAAGAAATAGGAGCAGGTTACTTCACCGTGACTTCCAGTTCTTCCAGGTACGGCACCCGTTCACTGTCGGCCGGCATGGAGACGAGCACCCCCAGCTCATTTTCACCCACGAAGGGAGGACAGTCCTCAAGTGAGATCTCTATCCGCTGCCCTGGCAGCCCCCCCCGGCGGTCTCCCACCGGTAGCCTGCTGATCTTGCGCGGTGACACACGCCGGCCGTTGATATCTATCGCCAGTTCATCTTTTGGATCAAGGTGGTAGATCCAGAAGGTCATTCCGCCCTTGATCTTCTCCCCATCACGACCATCTGCCCTCAGGAACGGAAAAACCTGCCTGGCTCCATTGACTTCACCCGTAAATCGAAGGATCGGGCTATTCCGGTGACCCAACGGACTACGGTTTTCGTCATACCAGGGGTAGTTTCTGACCGGTGGCTTCCGGGTTGAAATCCCTTTGCCCATAGGAAGATACCGATACGTACGGGGTCCGGAAAAAACAGCCTCCACGGTGGTGACCGCCGACGTCCAACGGGAAATCCGCTGCTGCTGTTCCATTGTTGCGGTCGCCGCTCCACCGAAGTGGATACCAACATTCCAGAAGGAGATGCTGTCCGCCCCCCCGACATAGTAATTCGCCGCGGCACCACGGGCCTCGCTGGCGGTCAACAGCATTCCCTGGTAGTTTTTCCCGTGCTTGGCGGACATCGCCACCGGACGGTCGAGGATCAGCGGGGGGTTGGCATCAATACAACCCATCATATTCCCCATCACGACAATCGTGTCGACACCGGCGGGACGTGTGAACTTTGAAAACTCTCCCACGCGCAGCTGTGGGTCCGTATTGTTCCAGGTCGAAATCACCAGGTAATCAATCCATCCGCGTTTAACCCATGTGCGAACATCCACGCCAGCCAGCCAGCACGCGGCAAGAGATTCAGGAACCCGGATTCCCAGTGTCAGAGAATCCCGGCCCCGCTCGTGAGCGGCGGAAAGCATGACCTCGTGGAGCTGTTCCATGAAACCGGTAAGGATGTGAGCCTTCTCGCGACCCTTGTCACGTGGAAAGTGCTTTGCCCAGCGCACAAAGTTCAGCTCCAGGCCGTCCACGTCATAGTTCTCGACGATCTCCTTCATGATCGCCAGGCGATGCGACCTGACTTCCGGATACGAGTAGTCCAGGGCCGTTTCGTTGGTCCGCTCATCCGGCTGCCGGATCACAAATTCCGGATGCTTGACCGTGAAAAGTGGACAGAGCGGATTATTGGCCGCGATGCTTGAATGATGGGTATCACTCATACGGATAGCGGCCAGCACTTCCTTTCCATGGCCGTGCATGTGGTCACAGACGACCTTCAACGCGTCGGTACCCTCACTGCGAAGGGCCTGAATCCCCCTTGCCAGGCCAGTCTGGAAATCCTCCCCAAACCGACGACCGTAGACCTCGCCAATGCTGGTCTCATAAGTGCAAATATCCGGCATTGCCGCGAGAAAAACAAACGTGGAGAAGCTCACCGCCTCCACCTCTCGATCGAGCCAGTCTCGCACGAATTCCTCGGCTGCCTCTCGAGGAGCTTCCATCAAGACCTGGGCATCGTCATTAAAAACCACTCGTGGTTCGCGCTGCTGGCCATTGGCTTTCAAGCAGCAGCAGAGGAGCAACCCCACCATGCAAGGAAGAGCAGGAAAACGAAACATGGCAAATCCTTACATTCCTCGACAAAAAGACATTCCCAGAACAACTCTTGCCATTACAGGATCTGCTCAATCACCCGTCCACGACTCAAGGGAATCGGTCGATTAAACGGATCATGAATTTCCGTGTGGGGAGCAAAGCCAAGCAGGTGGAATACCGTGGCAATAAAATCACGAGGCCTGACCATCCCGTCCACCGGTAATGCGGCATGCCTGTCGGTACTTCCGTGGACCGTGCCACCCCGGACCCCTCCCCCGGCCAGGGCGAGCGAAAACGCCTGGCCCCAGTGATCACGTCCGGCCTTCTTGTTGAATTTTGGCGTGTGACCAAACTCACAGAACATCACCACGAGTGTTTCATCCAGCAGCCCTCGCTGATCCAGGTCCGCCACCAGCGTACTGAATGTCTGATCCATGCTCGGCATCAGGTGCTGCTTGAGCGAGAAGCTATGCTTGGCATGGGTATCCCATCCCCCCTGGTTCTCGTAGCCATCCTTCTTGATCCGGGTCCAGTTCACCTGGACCAGCGAGACCCCGGCCTCGACCAGGCGACGGGCGAGCAGGCAACTCTGGCCAAACCGTGTGCGGCCATAGGCATCCCGCATCACATCGGATTCCTTCCGGAGATCAAAAGCACTTGTGGTTCCGGTCGAACCGAGCAGCCCATAAGCCTGCTGGGCCTGCACATCATAGTCTTCAATTGCCCGGCTCTCCTTCAGCCGCCCGGCATGCTGGTTAAACTGCTGCAGCAGGGTTCGCCTGCTATCCAGACGTAGCGACGGGATATCTCCCGGCAAAGTCATCCCTGGAACATCGACCCGGTCCTCGTGAGGGGAGCACTTGATTAACCAGGGGTCGTGCCTGCGTCCCAGGAAACCCGCGTCCTGGCCTGGCCAGGGCTTGTTCCCATCATTCCAGATGTGCTCGGGAATGGTCACTGCCGAGGGAAGTTGTCCCACGTCCTGCCGGAGGGCCCGCACCATTGCTCCCAGGCTGGGATGGTCGTTGGGAGGACCTGTCGGGCCGCTTTCCCTGTTGAGCGGCTGGTGTTCGATCCCGGTCAGCATCTGGTAACCACTGGACGAATGCGAATTATCGCCGGTCACCATCGCTCGGAGAACCGCTATCTTGTCGGTCAACTGGGCGGTTAGCGGCATCAATTCCCCGACCCTCAAGCCAGGAGTCTTGCTGGCAATCGAACCAAATTCTCCCCGGATCTCCTCGGGCGCATCGGGCTTTGGATCCCAGGTTTCATGCTGCGGCACCCCTCCCACCAGGCCAAACAGAATTACCGACTTCGCCTTGCCGAAACCGGACGTGCCAGATTCCTGTGGCTGCTCTGCAGCCAGGGCACGGTTTTTCAGCAGGGCGGCAAGTGAAAGGCCCCCCAGGCTCAGGCCACCAACTCGCATCAACTCTCTTCGAGTCAACCCATCACAAAGTGATGACGGTTTTCCAAGGAGCGATAACATGATGTAATTTGATCCTTCCGGCAGATGCCACTGCCAACCATTGTAAGCCAGCACAGCGGTCACTGAAATGCGTTTTCCTTGCTCCCCCCCCTTTTAGCGGGAGTTCAGCGGGTGTCTTCCAAGTAAAATCCCTTATTGTCGCCGCGTTGGCTACCGTGTCAGGACACTCATCTGATAGTAAAATAGAAGTCTGCCCTTCAAGTCCAAGAGAGATGCCATGACCCGGCTCTTTTACCTCATAAGTATCTGCATCACCCTCGCCGCCAGCCCGGGCCTCTCTGGCGAGCCGGTTTCTTTCACTCGTGACGTGCGTCCGATCCTCTCGAACAACTGCTACAAGTGCCACGGGCCGCACGAAGACGCACGGGTATCCGATGTACGCCTGGACACGCGGGAGGGGCTCTTTTCCCTGACCGGGGAGAACACCCCGGTCGTGCCTCGCCAGTTAAAAACAAGTGAACTCTACCGCCGCATCACGTCGAGTGTTGACGACGAGAGAATGCCCCCACCCGATTCTCACAAGACCTTGACCGAATCCGAAAAGGAGATCCTGCGGCTCTGGATCAAGCAGGGAGCCCACTGGGAACCACACTGGTCTTTTGCATCGATCGCCAGGCCATCCCCTCCACGAGTGAAATTTTCCAACTGGGCGAACAACGACATCGACCTCTTCATTCTCGCCCGTCAGCACCAGCAGCGACTCGCTCCCTCGCCGCGGGCCGGCGGCTACGTGCTGATCCGCCGACTCTACCTGGACATGGTCGGCCTGCCTCCCACACCCGCGGAAGCAGACCGATGGCACGACGACATTTTCAAGCCAGACGAATTTGACGCGGATGCCTATGCACGCCTGGTGGACGAGCTAATCGCTTCGGACCAGTACGGGGAGCGATGGGCCAGACGCTGGCTCGACCTGGCCCGTTACGCCGACACCAACGGTTACGAAAAAGATCGGGACCGGCCGATGTGGCCATTTCGCGACTGGGTGATCCGGGCAATCAACAATGGCCAGCCGTTTGACCGGTTCACGATTGAGCAGATCGCCGGAGACATGCTTGAAGATGCCACGCCGTCACAACGGATCGCCACGGGGTTCCATCGCAACACGATGCTCAACGAGGAGGGGGGAATCGACCCACTTGAATTCCGTTTTTACGCGATGACCGACCGGGTCGGCACCACCGGCGCCACCTGGCTGGGCCTGACCACTGGCTGTGCCCAGTGCCACACACACAAGTTCGACCCCATCAGTCACCGGCAGTACTACGAGCTGATGGCCTTGATGGACAATACCGACGAACCGGAACTGGACGTCCCGGATTCCACCATCGACAGGCAGATGCAACAGAACCGGGCCCGTGCCGACGCTCTGCTGACCCAATTGCCCGGCAAGTGGCCCGGGGACACGCCGGACCTCGACATGGACGGGCGATTCAAAAAGTGGCTTTCCGCCGAGCGAAGCCGTGCCCGTAACTGGACAACCATCATTCCGCATCGCATGACCACCAACCTTCCGCTCTTGCAACAGGAGGCGGACGGGATCCTGTTTGCTTCCGGCGATTCGAGCAAGCATGACATTTATGAACTGGAGTTCGAGGTCGCCCAGCAGGGAGTCACCGCACTGCGACTGGAAGCCCTTCCTGATGCCCGCCTTCCAGCCCGGGGGCCAGGCATGACCAACTACGAGGGGACGATTGGCGACTTTTTCCTTAGCGAGTTCCTGCTCTGGGAAGATGGCTCACAAGTTGCCTTCAAGGAGGCCGTCCACAGTTACGCCAAGAACCGTTATGGAAACAAGGACACCTCGGCTCGCCTGATGGTCGATGGCGACATCCAGACAGGCTGGTCAGTCCACGAGGGCCAGGGCCAGCGGCACGTCGCCGTGCTGGTTCCGGAGAAACCCATCGCGGCAGGCAACTGGAAGCTCGTGATGCACTTTGGTCGCCACTTCTCCAGTTCGCTGGGGAAGTTTCGCCTCTCGGTCGCCACCGACGACAAGCCGGCGGTGGCCCGGGAATTACCACCCGCGGCAGAAAAGCTGCTGGCCCTTCCCGCTGGAGAACTGGCCGACAAACAGGTCCAGCTTCTCCGGGACGAGTTCCTGCTGGCGGCCCCAGAACTCAAGGAGCATGCAAAAGAGATCAAGAGGCTTCGCGCACCGCTCCCTTACCAGCGGGCGCTGGTGATGAAAGAACGTCCGGCCGAGAACCCCCGGACAACACAAATCCATCTTCGCGGCGAGTACTTGCAGGTCGGCCAATCGGTCAAGGCGAGTGCGCTTGATTTCCTGCACCCCTTTGAAGGCGCGTACCCTGCGGATCGCCTGGGCCTGGCTCGCTGGCTGGTAAGTGCCGACAATCCCCTCACTCCGCGAGTGGTCGCAAATCGCCAGTGGGCCGCATTTTTCGGCCAGGGCATTGTCTCCACGCTGGACGATTTTGGTTTCCAGGGAGAACCGCCGACCCATCCGGACCTACTTGACCACCTGGCGACAAAACTACTGGACAACGACTGGTCGCTCCAGTGGCTTCACAAGTACATCGTCAGCAGTGCGACCTACCAGCAAGCTTCCACCGTTCGACCCGAGATTCTGGAAATCGACCCGTCCAACACCTGGCTTACCCGATCTCCCCGATCCAGGCTGGAGGCGGAGGTCATTCGCGATTCCAATCTCAAGAGTGCCGGGCTCCTCTCGAGCACGATGTTTGGCCCCCCGGTACGCCCCCCCCAGCCCGATGGAACAACCTCCACCGCCTATGGATCTCCCAAGTGGACGGCAAGCGAGGGAGAGGATCGGTATCGGCGCAGTATCTATACCTACATGAAACGAACCGCTCCCTTCGCCATGCTCTCGACCTTTGACGCGCCCAGCGGGGAGGCCTGTATTGCCCGGCGAGATCGTTCCAACACGGCACTCCAGGCACTGACACTGATGAACGACGTGATGTTCATGGAAACCGCCCGCCAGATGGGCAGTAACCTGGCTGACATGGGGCAGGACATTGACCAGACGGCGACGACGGCATTCCGCCGCATCCTGACGCGGCCACCGTCGGAGGAGGAACTCTCGACTATTGTGGACTTTTTCAATCAGCAGCATGACCGCTTCGTGGCCGACCCGGATTCCGCGGGGAAGGTCGCCGGAACAGAAACTGAACGGGTAATCGCCTCCGCGGCCTGGACGATGGTCGTACGGGTCTTGTTTTCAACGGATGAAGCGATCACCAGGAATTGACCATGACGACGCCGACAAACATTTCAAACCGGCTCTCGCGACGCCACTTCCTGGGTGAATGTGGCGTGGGGAGCGGCAAGATCGCACTGGCCAGCCTGCTGGCAGGCCCATCTCTGCTGGCGGCAAAAGAGAAACCCCGGTCCGGTCATGTCGAGCCCCACTTCCCCCCACAGGCCAGGGCAGTGATTCACCTCTTCATGGCGGGTGCTCCCAGCCAGCTGGAATTATTTAACGAGCGGCCACTGCTCACCAGGCTGGAAGGGGAGCCTCTGCCCGATTCCATCCTGGGGGACCAGCGTTACGCCTTTATCCAGGCCAACGCGGGCGTACTGGGGCCCCGTTTCCCGTTCGCCCGGCATGGAAAAAGCGGGCAACTTATTTCCGAGGCGCTTCCGCAGCTGGCAACCATCGCTGATGAAATCTGTCTGCTCAATGCGGTCCACACCGACCAGTTCAACCATGCCCCGGCCCAGATTTTCTTTAACACCGGCTTTGGTCAACCGGGCCGCCCCAGTATCGGTTCCTGGGCGATGTACGCACTGGGTGCCGAGACAGAAAACCTGCCCGCCTACATCGTGATGAACACGGGAGGAGGGCTCAGTGGTGGATCCTCGCTCTACTCCAGCGGCTTCCTTCCCACGATCAACACCGGCGTCCAGTTCCGCAGCCAGGGAGAACCGCTGCTAAACGTCCAGAGCCCCGAGGGCATCAGCCGCGACGCCGAGGCAGATACTTTCCGGCTGATTGAGAAACTCAATCGCAAGAGACTCCTGGTGATCCAGGATCCGGAAATTGCCACGCGGATTGCCTCCTACGAGATGGCAGCCCGCCTGCAACTCTCGGCCCCGGAATTGACCGACCTTTCCAGCGAAAGCCAGGAAACCCTGGACCTTTATGGCTGTGATCCTGCCAAGGCCTCGTTTGCCCGTGCCTGTCTCCTGGCCCGCCGCATGGTGCAAAGGGGCGTTCGCTACATTAATATTTTC
>JAPYUD010000146.1:0-7817 GCA_029936215.1 Pirellulaceae bacterium
GATTCACACTGCCTGGATCCCGCTGGGTGACGTAGCGATCGAGGAAGGTCCGCTGGTGGTGGTGGAAAACTCAAATACCTTCTCGGACCTGCTCGACCCGATTCAGCAGGTCGACTATCAAGGCGATCGATCCAACGAGACGGTCCAGGCGGCGGCCTATGCGAGGCAGAACGAGATGCACCCGGTGGACCTGGCGGTCGAGCGAGATGTTCGGCTGCTGACGACGGAATTCCAGGCCGGCGACCTGCTGGTTTTTAACATGCTGACCCTGCATGGCTCGCTGGATAACCAGTCAGCGGTCGGTCGGGTCAGGCTATCATGTGACGTCCGTTACCAGCCGGCAGAGGATCCGCATGACGACCCACGTTACTTTGGCCCGCGACCGACCGGTTCCAAGGGTGGGGGTTATGGCGATATGCGAGGTGCCCAGCCGCTGGCATGAATACGACATTAGTGCAGCTGGACGACCTGGCCGCTGGCAGCGGATTCTTCCGCAGCGAGACAGGCGCGGACCGCCTCGAGCGACTCTCGCGGGCTGATGATACCGGGCGGCTGGTCCCGCTGGATTGCCGAGACAAAGTAGGCCAGCTCGTCACGCAACGCACCGGCTCGCTGGCCATGCAGCAAGGGCCAGTAGGTCGTATCGGGTGAGTGCCAGCCCTCCTCATCGCAGATCGAGAAGTTGGAATGGGTCTCCTGCACGTGGATCGATCCCCGCGTGCCGATGATTTCCATCCGCTCGTCAATCTGGAAGGCGGTCTTGTCCGGCAGGCACCAGACATTCTCCAGCACGCCGGTCGCCCCGCTGGCAAAGCGATAGATGGTCCATCCCAGGTCCGGAAACTTCTTGCCGCGCACATCGACCGTCTGGGCATAGGCACTTACGATCTGGTCCTGGCTGTACCACAGCATCAGGTCTGTATCGTGGACGCCATCACCGATGATGGGACCGATCTTGTCGAGGATCTCCTCGGTCACCTGGGCGGGAATATTGCGTCGAGCGTAGATCGAGATAATCTCGCCAATCCGGCCCTCGAGAATTGCTTCCCGGGCTGCCACGTAGCGTGGATTGAAGCGGCAGATGTGTCCGGTCATGAAATAACCTGCCGCTGCCTCGGCGGCAGCGACGATCTTCTCGCAGTCCTCCACGGTCGAGGCCATCGGTTTTTCCACCAGCACGTGCTTGCCTGCTTCCAGCGCAGCGAGCGTGGGATCCAGGTGCTGGTCCCACATCGTGACGATACTGACCGCTTCCAGTTCCGGATCGGCGAGCATCTCCCGGTAATCGGTAAAGGTCTTTTTGACCTCGAAAGTGGTCGCGAGTTCTTCAAGCCGTGACGTGGTCCGGGTACAGAGTGAGTGAAGGTTGACACCGGGGATGGCAGCCAGGGCCTCGCAGTGTTTTTCACCGAACCAGCCAAGTCCAATCACGCCGTAGTTGACCTGTTTCATAGTTTCTTCTGTCCCGGGGCCTGGAATACGGGGTCCGCTGGATTGCCACCGGCCTTGAGGTAGGCAAGCAGGTTGCCGGGCTGCAAAGAGGACGTGCTAGGAAACCAGTTCTGCAATGGGTTGACCATCTTCAATCAGGTATGTCGGACGTCCCTGATTGTTGACGTATTGCAGTCGGTAATCCAGCCCGTACATGTGGAGAATGGTGGCCATCAGGTCCTGCGGAGAAACGGGTCGGGCTGCGGGAACCTCGATGCGTGGTGATGACTCGCCGATCACCTGCCCCATACTGAGGCCACCACCGGCCAACGCCAGCGTGCAGAGACGTCCCCAGTGGTCCCGCCCCCCCTTGCTGTTAATCTTCGGAGTGCGACCAAATTCACCGGTCACGACGACCAGCACGTCATCCAGCATTCCCTGCTCATCGAGGTCCTCAATCAGTGCCGAAACACCCTTGTCGACCTGTTCGGAACGGCCGCCGTTGAACCCCTTGAGGATTCCCCCGTGCATGTCCCAGCCGCCATAGCTGACGGTGATGAACGAGCAACCGGCCTGGCAGAGTCTGCGGGCCTTGAGCAGGTTCTCCCCCAGCCCACTGCCATATCGATCACGCATCTGCCGGCTTTCCTTGTTGACGTCGAAGGCATCCCGGGCACTTCCCAGGATGAGTTCGAAAGCCTGCTGTTCAAAGCCGTCGATCCCGTCCATGGTTCCACTGGCATCTCGCTGGCGGTTGAGCTGGTCCAGTTCATTGAGCAGGCTGCGGCGGTCCTGTAGTCGGTCGGCCGCCACGCTGGCATCCATGTTCTTTCGTGCCGGGCCGCTTGGATTGAAGGGGCTGCAGGCAGTTCCCAGCCAGCCGGGCCCATCTCCCCGGATGGAGCCTATGCGAACGTAACTTGGCATGCCGGTATCGGGATTCGTGGTCCCTCGTGCGCGGGCCATAACAGAACCGAGTGACGGACGCATGTTACTTCGGTCGTTGTAACCGGTCATCAGCCGCTGGGTTGCTGTTCCGTGGCTGCTATCACCATGGGCAAAGCTGCGGACAATTGCCATCCGGTCGACGAGCGAGGCAAGTCGGCCAAAGCTGCCACCGATGGTGACCCCGGCAATCGGTGTGCTGGCTTCCCCGGTAATGCTGCGATACTCCGAGGGTGCCGTCATTTTCGGGTCGAATGTCTCAATATGCGTTGGCCCTCCTGCCAGCCAGATCCAGATCACCGACTTCTGTTTGACCTTGTGCTGCTGATCGGCCGCCCTTGCCCGGAGTAATCCTGGCAGGCTGAAGCTGGAGAGGCCCAGGGTCCCGATGCGGAGGAAATCCCGGCGGCTATTGCCCTCACAGTCCTGGCCATGGCGTGATGAGAAAATGGTCAACATGGCAAGCCTCCCCTGAAAGAACACTCCTCCAAGGGGTTTATCGGCCTGGTTGCCCGCAGAGGATGATTCTTGCCCGGTTGGCCAGGAGGAACAGGGCACCTATTTCCCCCATCTTGCGGGAAAATTTGCGTGGCAAGGCCTGCCGGTTGGTTCTACTCGCCGGAATCCAGCCTCACGATACTACGGCCGCTTGTCGTGCCAGAGAGCATCTGGTCAACGATCTGCTCGAGTTGCTCAAGCTCCAGGACCTGGACTCCCTCATCCAGCTTCGTTGGCTTGAGCTCACCTGCCAGCCGCTGCCAGATCTGCTGCCGGATCTCTGCCGGGGTCATGGCTGAATCGATGCCGGCCAGTCTCACGCCCCGCAGGATAAAGGGGAAAACAGTCATTTCCAGCTTGTCGCTGGCCGCCATTCCACAGGCTGCCACACAGCCCCGCTGTTGGCAGCGGCGAAGCAATGCCACCAGCGCATCTCCTCCCACCGTATCAATTGCTCCTGCCAGGTCCGCCTTGAGCAGTGGTCGGTCGGGCTTGTCGACCAGTTTTTCTGGAGTCCAGCATTCGGACGCTCCCCAGGCCTGAAGCTGTTCTGTCATCTCTGCCTTGCGACTCACGGTGATTACCTCGTAGCCCAGTCCTGCCAGCATGCGAACAGCCAGGCTTCCCACTCCCCCGCTGGCTCCGGTCACGGCAATGGGTCCCGAAGCGGGCAGGACATCGTTGAGCTCCAGGGCCTGGATACACTGGGCAGCAGTGAACCCGGCGGTCCCCAGTTCCATCGACTCCCGGGCCGAGAGGGATTCCGGGAGCGGAACGGCCCAGCTGGCGGGGACGCGAATCAGCTCGGACCATCCTCCCCAGCGACCGCTCCCCATATCGTGTCCCGTGACCACGACCTGGCTGCCGGTGGGCAGGGCAGGATCCTCCGACTCCAGTACCTTCCCGACCGCATCTATGCCTGGCACGTGAGGAAAAGTCCGTACCACCCCGGGGTGACCAGTGGCAGCCAGGGCGTCCTTGTAATTGAGCGACGACCAGCTGACCTGGACCAGCAGGCCTCCCTCCGGAAGCAGTTCCACTGGTTGATCCGTTACCGATTGTCGGATCGTCATGTCGCTGTCCTGTTCAACAAGAAAACACCGCATGGGAGAAGCCCTTCCGGATCAATTGACAGAAAATCGGTGATGGATAGAATCGCCGGTGGTCAGACGATGGTCGTTTTCACAAGGCAAGGAGTTGACGATGGGCAACATTCTGGAATTGACTGACGATACATTTTCCAGCGAGGTCCTGGAGTCTGATGAGACGGTGCTGGTTGATTTCTGGGCTCCCTGGTGTGGTCCCTGTCGCCAGTTGATACCGGTCATTGACCAACTGGCAGAGGCGAACGAGGGGAGTGCCAAGATCTGCAAGGTCAATATCGACGATTGTGTCCAGACGGCCATGAATTACAAGGTGAGTAGTATCCCCACGATCATGGTTTTCAAGGGCGGTAACATGACTTTCAACCGTCCAGGTGTTCTCTCGCAGCAACAGCTTCAGGAAGCCATCGACAATGCCTGACCGATCGTCGGACCGCATGGCCTGTTTATCTCCCGGCAGGATATTTCGATCTTTACCCGGCTGCCATTGTTGTTTAGCTTTCTTGCTGACTGGCGGCCATTGATTCCCGGTTGTGACAATCTGGGGCGAGGATTATATTGGGTGATTCGTCAACCTGACGAAGAATGAGGTGAGATAAACAGGTACCGCTGGCAGGAAATCGTTTTCATGCAGTTTAGCTTGATTGACCGGATCCTGGAGCTGGAGGAAGGGTCGCATATCAAGGCGGTGAAAACCCTCTCCATGGCGGAGGAGTATTTGAAGGACCATTTCCCCCGGTTTCCCTGTATGCCAGGGGTACTGATGGTGGAGTCGATGTTCCAGGCGGCTGCCTGGCTGATTCGCAAGAGTGAGAATTTCACCAACTCGATGGTTGTACTCAAGGAGATCAGGAACCTGAAATGTGCTGATTTTGTTGCCCCCGGGCAATCGCTGTTGGTCACCGCCGAGATCATCAAGCAGGATGAAACGACGACCACGCTCAAGGCCCAGGGAACCGTCAACGATAACCTGGCCGTGGCTGGTCGTTTGATCGTCGAACGATTCAACCTTGCCGATCGGCACCCGGAAAGAGAAATAACGGATAACTACCTGCGTATCAAGTTACAACGACAGTATTCGATCCTCTGGCCTGTTGAATTGATAGCCGAGAAAGAACCAAAAGCGATCAATTGATCCCCACCGATGGGGAAAGCGAAAGACCAATTACTATTGAACAATGACGGGAGCACGTACCCCATGGCACCCAGTAGCGAAGAGATTAGTGCACAGATAAGCGGGATCCTCGAAGAGACGCTCTTTCCTGATGATCCGATCATTCCAGGTGCGACCCTGCTGGGAGACCTGGGGGCGGAGTCGATTGACTTCCTCGACATCATGCACCAGATGGAGAAGGCCTTCGGGCTCACGCTCAATCGAGACGATTTCTGGCCGGATGATATCCTGACGAGTGAGGAGTATGTCGAGGATGGCCGTGTCAACGAGGCAGGTGTTGCAGCTCTCAAGCAGCGCATGCCGTATGCCGACCTTTCGGCATTTGAGCAGGAACCGTCGCTCAAGAGTTTTGGCGACCTGTTGACCGTGGGTGACCTCTGCAAGATGGTCGAACACAAGCTGTCAGAAAGCGGCGAAGCGACGGCGGAGGATGGCGGCGAAGCGACGGCGGAGGATGGCGGCGAAGCGACGGCGGAGGATGGCGGCGAAGCGTGACCAACAAGTTCGTCCAGGACGGATCGGTACGTTTTCGCTGTAGCCGATAGCAGTTGACCTGGCGTTTTCGCCACGGTGAGGCTCAAGCCAATATCCCCATGTGGGAATAAAATCCCTGGGTGAATACTGATGCGATGGTACCACATTGATCGGTTCGAGGAATTCACAAGTGGTGAACGGGCCATTTCGATCAAGACGGTCAGTCTCTCGGAAGATCACCTTCACGAGTACTGGCCAGGGTATCCCATTTTCCCTTCGACCCTGATCGTGGAAGGGCTGGCCCAGACCGGTGGCCTGCTGGTTGGCGAGGCAGTTGGCTTTGAGCAATGCGTGATCCTGGCCAAGATCTCTCGCGCGGTTTTCCATGAACTTGTCCGGCCGGGCGACCAGTTGACTTATACCTCTGTACTGGAGAACTGTACGGATGACGGTGCGATCGTGAAGGGGACGAGTCACAGGGGTGACCAGCTGCAGGCGGAGGTCGATATCGTTTTTGCTTTCATCCCACAGCGGCTGGCTGCCGAGCAGTTTTACCCGGCAGATTTCCTTTCCAGCATGCGCAAGTTTGGCATGTACGAGGTGCTAAAGACACCGGAGGGTGAGCCAAAGTTACCACCAGCCTATATGCTCGAAGCAGAGCAGAATGCATTCAAGGGTGGTTTGCTAGACGACTAGTGCTGGACAATCTCCTGCCTCTCTCTCGGCGGGGTTATCGTCGCATTGCCAGCTTGTAGCTACAATGGACGGCCTTGGAAGATAAAACAGGCAGCACCGAGGATGTTTTCACAGGAATCCAGGGGACGGACGAGATGACTCGCAGGGTTGTTGTAACCGGGTTGGGTAGCGTTAATCCACTTGGACATGATGTGGAAACGGTCTGGTCCAATGTCAAGGAAGGCAAGTCTGGTGTCGATTACACGACGGTGTTTGACGCCAGTGATTTCCCCACCAAGATCTCGGCAGAAGTGAAGGACTGGGATGTCTCCGCCGTGGGGCTTGACCCGGCTGACTGGGTGGAGCGAGGACGCCACACGAAGTTTGCAGCGGGTGCTGCGACCCAGGCTGTGGAATCGTCTGGAATCATGGATGCCGAAATCGATCCCCGCCGGATAGGCATTTATCTTGGCTGTGGAGAGGGTTTTGTTGATTTTGAAGCATTTACTTCTTCCGTTGCCGCCAGTCTTACCGAGGAGGGCATCGATTACGCGAAGTTCGTGAAGGCAGGATACACCGCCTTCAACCACCGGCTGGAACTGGAGAACCTGCCGAACATGCCAGCCAGCCATATCTGCAGGATGTTCAATATCCAGGGTCCCTCGGTCAATACTCTCACTGCCTGTGCGGCGAGCAGCCAGGCGATCGGTGAGGCGACCTACATGATCAAGCGGGGGCTTGTCGACGTGATGGTCTCCGGCGGTGCTCACAGCATGATCCACCCGATGGGTGTGACCGGTTTTAACCTGCTCACGGCACTCTCCACGAACAACGATAATCCAACCGGGGCGTCCAGGCCCTTTGACCGGCTTCGCGATGGCTTCGTGCTTGGGGAAGGTTCGGCCATGGTGATCCTGGAAGAACTGGAGCATGCTCGCAAACGGGGAGCGGAGATTTACGGGGAGATCCTTGGTTTTGGCAGCACTGCTGATGCCTATCGAATCACCGATATTCATCCGGAAGGCAGGGGAGCCATTGCCTGCATGAAGATGGCGATTGATGCAGCTGGCCTGGAGCCAGGGGATATCGATTACGTGAACGCCCACGGGACAAGCACGCTGGTAAATGATCGCACCGAAACGCACTCCTGCCGGGAAATCTTTGGAGAGAATGCTCCGCCAATTTCCAGCACCAAGAGCATGATGGGTCACCTGATCACGGCAGCGGGAGTGACCGAGATGATCTGTTGCCTGATGGCAATCCGGGACAATGTTGTGCCACCAACGATCAACTATGAAAACCCGGACCCGGATTGCAACCTGGACTACATTCCCAACGAAGCCAGGGAAGTTGAATGCACCCACGCGCTCAACAATAGCTTCGGCTTCGGCGGCCAGAACGTCACGCTGGTCGTTTCCCAGTACCGCGACTAGAGCAGGACTGCTAGTTGCCAATCGAGGGTGGGTTCTTCATGAAGAAGTCCCGGGGTCCCCGTACCGTGTAATACGGGTAGGCAT
>JAPYUD010000635.1:0-1602 GCA_029936215.1 Pirellulaceae bacterium
GTCGATCAGCCTTTTCCTGGGGCGGGTAAAAATGCGTGTCCTGCATTCCCAGTGGATGAAGAATTCGCTGCTCGAAAAACTCCGCCAGCGTCATTCCCGAGACCACCTCGACCAGGAAGCCCAGCACGTCGGTGTTGAGTCCGTAGAGGAAATGCTTGCCCGGATCAAATGCCAGCGGAAGCGTTGCCAGCAGGCGCATCTTTTCGCCAATCGTGACGTCGTCGATATGGCCCCAGTCAAAAACGCCAGCATCACGGTAGATGCGGTTCATCCGTGGGTAGGTGAAGCTGTAGGCAATCCCGGACGTGTGGGTCAGGAGCTGGCGGATCGTTATCTGGCCACGTGCCGGGCGAGTGGCATGGCCCGGCTGCTGTTCCTCCTTGAGCAGCAGCACGGTCGGGTCAGCAAACTCCGGGATGTAGTCGGCCAGCGGGTCGGTCAGCAGCAGTTCGCCTTCCTCCAGCAGCATCATCACGGCCAGGCTGGTGATCCCCTTGGTCATCGAGGCGATCCGCAGGATGGAATCCTCGCCCAGCGGGACCCCCTGCTCCATGTCCTGCTGGCCCACGTACTGTTCATAGATCGTTCCCTGGCAGCCACCGATCAGTGTCGAGCAGCCAGCCACGATCCCGCCGTCAACCTCCTGCTGCATCAGGCGGGTAATCTGCTCAAGACGATCCGGACAGAAACTCTTGTTGGTTACTGGCATGTTGTGCGGACTCCAGGGGTTGTGTCTGCCTGCTATTTTTACATTTCTGCGGCGGCTGGCAATTCGGCTGGAGGTGATTTTTCAACTCTCCCTATCCGGGCCTTTTGCAAGATGACTGCCGTTGTGGGAAGATCGCGGTTGAACGTTCGTTGTAGTCTGCTTTCCTGATTGAGGTCGATGATGGTCATGCGTTTCCTGTTCCTTCTTCTCTTCCTGGCGCCAGCTGGGATTGCGAGTGCCCAGGGGCCGCCTCGGGAGACTGCAACCCGGCCGAATATCCTCTGGATCGTGGGTGAGAATTTTGCCCTCGACCTGGGCTGTTACGGTGCCCCGAACGTCGAGACCCCGAACCTGGATCGGCTGGCCGGGAGCGGGGCCCGCTTTACGCGAGTCTATTCCACGTCCCCGGTCTGTGCGCCGAGCCGGTCGGCATTGATGACCGGATGGTATGCGACCACGACCGACATGCACAACATGAGGTCTCACCGCGACGATGATTATCGCCTGCCGCGAGGGGTGCGGCCGATTACTCACCTGCTGGCCGATGCCGGCTACCACACGGCCAATATCACTCATATTGGCGAGCGTGTGGTCGGGACCGGCAAGCTGGATTTGAACTTTGTTAACGAGGGGCCGGTCTACACCGGCAAGGAGTGGTCAGAGTTAAAGCAGAAACAGCCATTCTTTGCCCAGATCAACATGCCCGAGGCAGAATACGATATCTACGATCGCAAGTCGGCGGAGAAGCCACGTGTGAAGTGGGTGGGCGAGGAGTGGCACCCCAAGGTGGCCACGGCCGAGAATGTGACCCCGCCCCCCTACTACCCTGACCACCCGATCGTTCGCGAGGAATGGGCCCGCTATCTGAATTCGGTCACCGGGACCGATGTCCG
>JAPYUD010000147.1:0-7757 GCA_029936215.1 Pirellulaceae bacterium
CTCGAAAACAGCCAGGTGGATGCTCTCTTCTGGTGCGATGGGGCAGGTGGTAACACTGCCAACTACCGAAGCAATATCCTGGAGCTTACTGGCCACCGGATTGGCAAGGTGATTCCCCACCTGCAGGAGATGCTTGACGCAGGTTACGATCCTCCAGAAATCGTCGTCCGGGAAGCTCACAAGCGAAAAATGGACGTTTTTTTCTCCTTCCGCTTTAACGATGTTCACGATCGGTTCCTTCCGGAGGAGTTGCCAGTTTTCAAGGTAGAACATCCCGAGTGGCTGATCGGCGAACGTGATTTCGGCACGACCATGAGTGGGAAAACATCACTCAACTTTGCCATCCCCGAAGTCCGCGAGTTGAAATTCAAGATCGCCGAGGAAGTCATCACCAATTATGACTTTGATGGTATCGAAATCGATTTCCTCCGCAGCCCACCCTACTTTCTCCCCGACCAGGTGCAGTCTCATTCCCACCTTCTTACCGGGTACCTCAAACGGCTACGAGAACTCCTTGACCGTGTTGGCAGGGAACGAGGGAAAGTTCTTCGTCTGGCAGTCCGGGTCGACGAGAACCTGGAAGCGTGTGAAAAAGATGGTTTCCGTGTCAAGAAGTGGATCGACGAATCAATTATCGATTACCTGATCCTCGGCAGCGGTGTGATTGACATCGACGTGGCTGCCTTCCGACGACTCACCCGGAGATCCCGGACGCTGGTTTACCCCTGCCTGTATGGCTGGCCCAGCCGGTACAGCCCGATACCCGAATCACTGGCACGGGGCCTGGCACTGAACTATCACCGCCAGGGGGGAGATGGGATTTACCTGTTCAACTGGTTCCCACATGTCCATAACAACAGCGAGAACCATGGACCTTATCTGACTAACCTGCTCAAGCAGGTGGGGCATCCGCTCACGGCAATCGCCGGTGACAAGTTGATGTTTGTCGTTGACCGCGGAACACAGGATTTCTCCTATCCCAACAACTGGCTGCATGCCCGGCTGCCGGCAACTCTCAAAGCCAGCCAGCCGCTGCAACTCAAGGTCCAGGTCGGCGCAGTACGGGCAGAACTGGCACAATTCAGCGAGATTGTCCTGCGTATCGAGGCGGAACAAAAGCTCAACGGGGACGCACTTTCGCTCGTCCTTAACGGCCCACAGCTGTCGGCCAGCCCCGCCCCGGACGACCCCTCAGCACTCGCAGTACACATCTCTCACAAGCATCTTCGGCATGGAAGTAACCGAATCTGCCTGACCTTTGAACCTGCTGACGGAAATGACCAGACGCTTGATATCCTTGCGGTGGAGATTCACGCCGGGAAATAACCCGCCATGCTGGTCACCAATTATTCGTGGTGGTCGCCTAGAATAGGAGCCTCTCTCCCTGTCGAGGACAAGAGAATGCGAAGTGCTTTATCGCTCTGCCTCCTGATCGCGGCGCCCTACTGGCTGCCGGCGGATCCGCCGGATGCCGGAATGATCCTGGAGCGGTACCAGCAAAAACGCCCCGACGCCAGGCAGCTTGCCATGTACCGCCTGGACTGGACCGATTCGATCGAGACCGCCCTTGATCGTTCACGAGTCGAGGGTCGCCCGGTCATGCTGATTGTCATTCATGCCCGCTACGGGGACATCACGTCGGGTCACTGCTGAGCAACCGCCACGCAGGTCCGGGGGACCTCCTTGATCGACCCGGCAGTGGTCCGCCAGTTGCAGCCATTCATCGTTACCTCCTGGCACGGCCATCGAAACGACACGGACCTGCCCAAGCCAGTAAGAGATGTCTGGAATTGGAAATTCCAGGTTCTCGGCGACATGCGGCAGAGCAACGTGGACCTGGCCGTGCTGGATCCCGACGGCAGGGTCATGCACAGTTTCGATGCCTTCGAGCGATTTCCTCTATGGCAGGGTGAGAGCCTGGCAGAGTACACCGCGAGGGAAATCAAACGGGGGCTGGGACTACTCGACCTGGCGGAGATACCAGCTCGCAACAATCCCCTCCGCCTTCCAGACCTTGACGGAAAACAGGGCATTCGAATCTTTGTCACCCTCAAGGACGACCGCATGCGTGCATACCGCGCACCGATTGTCGAGGTGGTCCCAATGAGCACCGCCGACTGGCAACTGTTGAAATACCCACAGCAGCCTCGAGAACTCCAGGCGCGGGAACTACACAAGTGGCTTTCACAGGTCTATCCCCCCGGAATCATGGAAAGGACGGATCCGCGGACCAAGAAGGTCTATGCGATTTCCTCGACCGAGGGAACCTTGTCCCTCTCTCCCGCGACAGGGACCGGCACGATGCAGCAGGCAATCCTCAGCGGCCAGGTCCGGTTGCGTGATGAGGGGAATGACGGATTCAGCTACCAGGGACATCTCCAGGTTGTCCTTACCTATCCGGTCGACAAGCAACAACCCAGCTCGCTGCGGGGCGTGTTCGAGGGAGTCTATCCCCGGCGAGACCGGTTCCAGGGCCGCAACCGCCAGGTTCCCCTGGAGGCCGTTTTCGAGTCGATCCCTGGCAAACAGGATCCGCTCCACTAGTACTCCACTTCACAATCCGGCAACATCGCCTTCAAGCCTGCCACCCCGTCGTCGGTCACATTCGTATCGAACAGGACGATCGCCTCAAGGGATTCAAACCCTCCCAAAGTGACCAGGCCCTTGTCCGTAATCGAGGTCGAATCGAGGTAAAGTTCCTTCAATCCCGCCAGTGGCTTGAGGTGTCGTAGACCGGCGTCTGTGACACCGGTTCCAGACAGGAAGAGAGATCGCATATCAGCCATCGCCCGAATCGAAGCAAGTCCCTCGTCACCCACCGGGGTATTTGAAAGGTCGAGCACTTGAAGCTGCAAAAGTTTTGCCAGTTGCAACATGCCAGCGTCGGTGACATCTGCCCCGGCAACAGATAACTCGATCATTTCCAACATTTCGCTTACACTCGAAAGCCCCTTGTCAGTAATATCCGTTCCTGCCAGGTCAAGGAACCGGATGTCCGGAAGGCCAGCCAGGTGTTCCAGTCCGGCATCGGTGATCGCCGTATTATCCAGGTCAAGCACCGCGAGGCCACGCAAACGCTTCAGCCTGGCAAGCCCCAGGTCCGTGATCACGGTGTTGCCGAGATTTACCACCTCCAGCTGCTCCAGTTCGCTCAGGTAAATAAGAGCCCCGTCGGTGATCGGGGTTTCGTAGAGTCTCAAGACCTGCAAGCCAACCAGTGTCTCCAGGTGTTGCATGTCGATATCACTGACAGGCTGTCCCTCGAAGAGCACCTCGGTCACGGTCCCATTCTCTGCGCGGCGAACATCCGCCCCCATCTCTGCCAGCACGATACTGGAGGAACGGACAAGGCAACCCGGAACCGCATCCTGAAACTGCTCCATCACCGGCTCGCTGACCCTGGTAAGTGAGACGTCAAGATTCTCCAGTCGAACCAGGTTCTTGAGCGGATTGAGGCCTTTGTCCGTGATCGCTGTGTCAGACAATCCAATAAAGCGAAGTTCCCGGAGCCTTGACAGCAGGGCAATGCCTGCATCGCTAACATCAGTGCTTCCCAGGTCCAGCCTCTCAAGTTTGACCAGGCCGGAAAGCTGCCGGATTCCCATATCGGTCACCCTGGTGCCAACCAACCCCAGGGCCCGCAACGCTGGCAGGTTCCGGACAATGTACATCCCCTCGTCACCGATCTCGGTTTCATCCAGATAGAGTTCCTCCAGTTCTTCCAGGCCGGCAATTTCCCCCAGCCCTTCTTGGGTAATAAATGTGCCACCGATATCCAGCGTTGCGAGGTGCCGAAATCGCCCGATCACTTCCATCCCCTCATCGGTCAACCCCGTACCAAACAGCCCAAGGACGCGCATCTCACGCGAATCAAGCAACTCGGCCAGTCCTGCATCGGTGACCTGGGTTTCATCCAGCAACAGCTCTTCCAGATCACTCCGGCCCGCAAGTCGCTTAAGTACGCCATCCGTTATCCCAGTCGAGGCGAGTCTTAATTGCAGAAGTCCATCCATGTTTTCCAGTACCGCCAGCCCCTCGTCGGTGACCGCGGTCCCGGATAACCCAAGCTGCCTGAGTTCGACCAGCCCTGCAAGCTGCCGCAATCCCTCGTCGGTGACCTGTGTAAAATCCAGGTAGAGTCGTCGGAGACCTGTCATCTCCACCAGGTGAGCCAGCCCTTCATCGGTAACCTGGGTCTCGGCCAGGTCAAGTTCCCTCAAGCTACGGAGGTTCTTCACCAGTGAGAGCTGCGCATCCGAGAAATCCTCATAAGCGACGCTGACTCCGTAGACCGCTCCCCTGGCGTCGCGAGTAATCTGTCCACCAAACTGCTCCAGAGCGGCAACCGTCTCCGATTCACTGAGTTCAGGCACCTCAGCGGGTTGTTGCTCTGGAGTTTCAGGAATCACAACCGGTTCCTGTTCAGCGGGAACGGCCGGGCCTGGGTCAGAAGGGGGTGGGTCTGCCGACTTCTCCGAACGGCAACCGAACTGGCACAAAAGCAACAGGCATAGGAGCAGATATTTCATGGCAACCCCGCTTTTCCTCACCGCATTGTAGCCGAACCCAACCTCCAGGACAGAATAAACATCTCCTGGTCAGGCGATCCGATAGCGTCCATCGTTCTCTATCACTACTCCCTCCTCTTTCAGGTACTCCAGGTGGGCGGCAGCCTCGGCACAGCCCAGGACAATATGGAAGTCCTTCATCGTGCCATACAACCGCCGTGCGAGCTGGTAAACCGTCTGGGGATCTTCATTGCTGCAGAATGTCGTCAATTGCTCCAGTCGATGATGATGATGTCCAATCAACTGCTCACAACGATTCCGCAACGTCTCAAATGGCTCCCCATGTCCGGGATAGACCGTCAGCTTCTCGTGATCCAGCCTGGCAACCCGATCAAGTGAATCCAGGTAATGCCGCAACATACCCTGTCGACGAAGGTCACCTCCGCCCACGTTGGGCGAGATTTTCTCCAGGACGTGGTCCCCGGAAAAAAGCACATCGCCGTAGCGGATACAGATGGAGCCCATCGTATGGCCCGGCGTCTGAAAGACCTCCAGTTCTCCATCCCCCTGGGGAAGCCGATCCCCATCGGCCAGGCCGCTGGCCGTGGCCGCTTCGATTTCCCACTTCCAGCCGGCGGCTTCGGACGAGGTAGCCATTGCATCCTCCGGAACATCCCAGCCTGCGAGGCGTTCACGCACAAGCTCCTTGAACCTGTCTCCTTCCGGGTCCACCTTCTGGACCGAGTGCAGCTCCTGATCTGAAATCAGGATCTCACATCCGGATGCCTGCTGGATCCGCCAGGCATTGCCAATATGATCGATATGCTTGTGGGTCAGCAGCACACGTTTCACGTTCGTCAGCGAGAGTCCATGCTGCTGGAATCCGGCAACCACCTCGTCGAAGGCCTTCTGCGTCGCCACACCGGTATCAATGACCGTGAACGGGTCCGACGGCAACAGGTAAACCTGGTTTCGGCCCTCGAAGAACGGGTTGGGGATCTCCAGGCGAATGATCTCTGGTTTCTGCATATTCCCCATCTCCCTGTCCACCTCAATCCAGACCGTCGTCGTCGCAAAATAGCTGTCGGCGCATCCGCCGCACTCCAGAGAGCCAGCGATCATGGTCACTCGCCTTGCGGCGGACAAATTCTGCGACTTCCGGGTGCGGCAGGATCAGGAAGCACTCTTCCCGCAGACCCTGCACCGCCTGCTCGGCCACATCCTCTGGATCGACTGCTGTCTCGGCAAGCATTCTCGTAACAGGATGGTCACTTTCAAGCATCCGTGTCCTTACCCCCTGTGGACAAATGCAGCTCACCCTGATGCCCTGGTCACCGTAGGTGACTGAAAGCCATTCGGCCAGTGCCACGACCGCATGCTTGGTGACGGCATAGGAAGCCGAGGAGAGTTCCGTCAACAGCCCGGCGGCTGAGGCGGTTTGCAGCAGGTAACCCTCTCCCCGGTCCACCATCCCTGGAACCACTGCCCGGGCTGCATACAGGTGGGCCATGAAATTGATATCTATCATCTTTTGCCACTCCTGGTCGGGTGTCTGCAGCCCGGCTGGAAAGATGATCCCGGCATTCGAACAGAAAAGGTCGATGGGCCCCAACGACTGTTCCGTTTCTCTCACCAGCCGCACCACGTCTGCCTCGTTACCGACATCGCATGCGATCGCCAGCCCGCCACACTCCTCGGCCACCTGCTCGGCCGCATGCATATCGATATCAGAGACCACGATTCCTCGCGGATTCTCACGGGAAAATCGCTGGCAGAGTGCCTTGCCAATTCCATGGCCGGCGCCAGTCACCACGGCCACCTTGTCTGTCAATTCCATGGTTTACCAGTACCTATCCAGGGACTCTCCTGGTGAATATATATCCGATTCGAAGCCGAAGATGAATGCAGGTGAACCAGAATGGCGGGCTTCCCGGTTCGATTTACAACCCGCTTCGGATCGTTCATACTCGCGACGGTACAGGGACATAATGGATTCTCTTTGACGGCCATACAACTCTCGGCCGCTGGGCAGACATGAGCAGTTTGACGCTGGTACGGCATGCGCAGGCCTCGTTCTTCGCTGACAATTACGACCAGCTCAGTGAGCAGGGCGAAATCCAGAGTGCCGCCCTGGGAAACTACTGGCTTGCGCAGGACCGCAGCATTGACGAGGTTTACGTTGGCCCACGCTCCCGTCACCAGCGGACGGCAGAGATTATCGGGGAGTGCTATCGCGACGCCGGCCAGGAATGGCCAGAAATAGTTCCGCTGGATGATTTTGATGAGCACCACGTGGATCAGCTCGCGAGAATGGACGGGGCATCGCTGGCAGACGATTTACCCGAACTGGAGCCACTTGCCGTCCAGTTTCGTGAGGCACACGATCCGACAGAAAAACAACGTACTTTCCAGCTTTTCTTCGAGGCACTGGTGGGCTGCTGGGTCGACGGCAGGACGGGTGAGGAGATCGAATCATGGGAACAGTTTCGCCAGCGTGTGGATCATGGCCTGGACCACGTTATTTCAGCCAACGCCCGGTCCGGGAGAAACGTCGCGATTTTCACGTCTGTCGGCCCGATCACCCTGATCCTGCAGCGGGCGCTTCAGTGTCCTGACCGGAATGCCCTGGAGACCGGATGGCGGATATGGAATTGTTCTCTTACCGAGTTCGCTTTTTCCGGCCAACGTCTTACACTCGACCGGTTCAATACACTTCCCCATATAACGGATACGTCCCAGCGGACGTACCGATGAGGCTCCCATGGACTTTTCAATCCCGCCGAAAACCCGTGAACTTGTCGACAGGATTCGCGACTTCGTCGAGACCGAGGTCTACCCGCTTGAGGAATCCTGGCAAAAGGTCGCCTTCCGGGAGCTGATTCCCAAACTCCAGCAGAAGCGTCAACTGGTGCGTGAGCAGGGACTCTGGACCCCACAGATCCCGAAGTCACACGGTGGCCTGGGCCTAGGATTCCTGGAACACGCGTTGGTGAGTGAACAACTTGCACGCAGTCCCCTGGGACATTACATCTTCAACGCCCAGGCACCTGATGCGGGGAACATGGAAATCCTGCTGGAATTTGGTACTCCGCAGCAACAGGAGCAATGGTTGACACCACTGCTTGCTGGCGACGTTCGAAGCTGTTTTTCAATGACCGAACCGGAACGCCCCGGCTCCAACCCGGTCTGGATGGAGACGCGCGCGGTGCGTGACGGCGACGACTACGTGATCAATGGACACAAGTGGTT
>JAPYUD010000148.1:0-7747 GCA_029936215.1 Pirellulaceae bacterium
CGTACTCCGACCCCATCCACGATCCTGTTGGCACGCCCTGAAGACCTTACCGCCGGAAGTCCCTAGAACACCTGCCGCCATATGCTAGGATGACGCGAGAGGCAGTAGCTGTAGGATTTGCGGTGTTTTCCAGCGTTTTCTATCCCAAGGACCTGACCCATGCCGTGTCGAGGTGTTCGTGGCGCTACCACGGCCGATTCGAATTCGCGCGATGATATTCTCACCGCGACCCGACAACTATTGGCCCTGATGATCCACATCAATGAGATCTCGCCTGGCGACGTGGCCAGTGCGATTTTCAGTACGACCGAGGGCCTCGACGCTGAATTTCCGGCCCTCGCTGCCCGGCAGCTTGGTTGGCTTGATGTGCCGCTGATCTGTACGCACGAGATCAATGTCCCTGGAAGCCTGGTTCGCTGCGTGCGAATCCTGCTTCACTGGAACACCGACAAGCAACAAAATGAAATCACGCACGTCTATACCAAGGAGGCGAGCAGGCTGAGACCGGATCTCTCGGAACTGCCGCCGGTCGACCTGGAAGAACTAGATCGCTGGATTGCTGAACAAACCAGTCAGTTTGAAGACTAGGGGGAGTAACAGGAAGTTTGTTGACGGTCACGAGTGGTTGGCTGTCGATGCCCGTTTTATTGACTGGCGCGGTAAGATGAGTGGAGTAATCTCTTTACTGGATCCGATGGAAGGCTACTGATGCAGGTCCCCTTCAAACCGATTGCAATATTGCTGCTGGCCGGGTTGTTGTTCCCCTGTCAGGCAGCAGCTGAGGATGATGAAGGGGTTCGATTTTTTGAGACCCGTGTCCGGCCTTTGCTTGCCAAGCACTGTTACGAGTGCCATGGCGAGGAAAAACAGGAATCCGACCTTCGCCTGGACTCTTTCCGGGAGCTGCTTCGTGGCGGGGCAACAGCTCCGGCAGTGGTTCCCGGCGAGCCTGATGAGAGCCTCTTGATACACGCGGTTGACTACGAGGATCCAGAGCTTCAGATGCCGCCGGACGGGCGGCTGACGGATCGGGAGATAGCGGACCTTACCGAGTGGATCAAACAGGGGGCTCCCCATCCGGACGCTGGCTCGGAACCGGCAGTTAAGCCCCGGCGTGGAGAGATTGACTGGGATTCGGCCCGCAGCTTCTGGGCCTTCCAGCCCCTGGGCGATGTGGCACTCCCGGTGGTCAGGAATCGCCGCTGGCCCTCGTCCTCGATCGATTTCTTTGTTCTCCAGGCGCTGGAGCGCCAGGGGCTCAAGCCGGCACCCCCGGCAGACCGACGCACGCTTCTGCGCCGCGCCACGCTGGACCTGACCGGCCTGCCACCGCGACCGGACCAGGTCGAAGCATTCATGGCCGATGATGCGCCCGATGCCTATCAGCAGCTGGTGGAACGACTGCTTGCCTCTCCCCAGTACGGGGAACGGTGGGGGAGATTCTGGCTCGATGTGGCCCGCTACTCGGATTCCAACGGGCTGGACGAGAACATCGCCCATGGGAATGCCTGGCGGTATCGTGACTACGTGATCGCGGCTTTCAACGGTGACAAGCCCTACGATCGATTCCTCCGGGAACAGCTCGCCGGAGACCTGATGGAGGCCGGCGACCATGCGACAAGAGTGACTTTGAACACCGCCACAGGATTCCTCTCGCTTGGCCCCAAGGTGCTGGCCGAGCAGGACGTGGTGAAGATGGAGATGGATATTATCGATGAGCAGATCGATACCATCGGCAGGTCCCTGATGGGAATGACGCTTGGTTGTGCTCGCTGCCACGATCACAAATTTGATCCGCTTTCGACGCGAGATTACTATGCCCTGGCCGGGGTTTTCAAGAGTACCCGGACGATGGAGTCCTTTAAGACGATTGCTCGCTGGAATGAGAATTCCATTGCCACGACAGATCAGCAGCAGGCCTTTGATCAGCATAAGCAGAGAATCGAGGCGGCCCGAAAAACGGTAGAGCAGACGACCAGTACTGCCAATAAGCAGCTCCTGGAACAACTGGGAAAGGATGCCACGTTGCCGGAGAAGCCCGAGGAAAAGTACCCGGAAGAGACGAGGAAGAAACTGGCCGCCGAGCAGGCGGCTCTCAAGCAACTGGAAGAGTCTCTTCCCACGCTGCCGACCGCGATGGGCGTTGTGGACCAGGAGGTGACGGACCTGGCTGTTCATGTTCGTGGTTCCCACCTGAGCCTGGCGGAGGTCGTAAAACGGCGCGTGCCGGAATTGCTTTCCCATGTTGGAAGCCCCCAGTTCAGTAGCCAGCAGAGTGGCCGCCTGGAACTTGCGGCTTGGCTTACCCACCCGGATCATCCACTCACCAGCCGGGTGATTGTTAACCGAATCTGGCGCTGGCATTTTGGTCGGGGGATTGTCAGTTCTACGGACAACTTCGGAAAACTTGGGGCCAGCCCGACTCATCCTGAATTGCTGGATCATCTTGCCAGCGGCCTGATCCAGCGAGGCTGGTCTGTCAAGCAGGTGCATCGCTGGATCATGCTCTCCAGTACTTACCGCATGGGCAGCCGTTTTGACGGTCGTTCGGCGCGATTGGATCCGGCAAACGAGTGGCTCTGGCGATTCCCCCTGCGGCGACTGGAAGCCGAGGCCGTGCGGGATTCCCTGCTGGCGGTCAGCGGCCTTTTGGATCTGGGCATGGGAGGTTCGATGCTGCATGTCGGCAACCGCGAGTTCTTCTTCGATCATACCTCGATCGACAAGACAAAATACGACTCCACGCGACGCAGCATTTACCTGCCCGTTGTCCGGAACCATCTTTTTGATCTCTTCTCGCTGTTTGACTACGCCGATGCGAGCATGATGAACGGGAACCGTAATACCTCCACGATTGCCCCGCAGGCATTGTTCCTGATGAACAGCGACTTGATCGAGCAGGTTACCCAGGCCCTGGCAGAGCAGGTACTTGCCAGTGGGTCAACGGACGATTCGCCGGGAGAACTCCTGGCGAATCGCCTCGAGCGACTTTACATGGTTACCCTGGGACGGTCGCCAGGCGATGACGAGTCAAGGCGAGCCGAGCAGTTCCTGGCGAGATTCCTGGAGCAGCCGGTTAGCGGGAGTGGCCAGGTGGATCAGCAGGAGACGGAACAACTCGCCTGGAAGGCCCTCTGCCAGGTCGTGCTGGCAAGTAACGAGTTTATTTACGTTCGCTAAGGTGGTAAATCATTCCATGCAAACGGACAAACTAGAACATCCTCTGCTGCCGGTTCTTTCCCGCCGCCGCATGCTCAAGCAGTCGGCGATCGGCTTTGGGCACCTGGCCCTAACGGCCCTGCTTGCCGACCAGTCACGGGCAGTCCCGATTGCTTCCGAACATCCACTCGCCCCCCGTGATCCTCACTTCCCTGCCCGGGCAAAGCGGGTGATTTTCCTCTTCATGAAGGGGGGGCCGTCGCATCTTGATACGTTCGATTACAAGCCCAAGCTGCAAGCTGACGACGGCAAGGAACTCCCCTTTGAAAAACCACGAGTGCAGTTTTCCGATACCGGGAAGCTTCTCAAGTCCCCCTGGAAATTCAAACCGTATGGAAAGAACGGCATGCTGGTCAGTGAGCTGTTTCCTCATGTTGCCCAGTGCGTCGACGATATCTGCTTCCTGCACTCGGTGCATGGCACCAATGCTGCCCATGGCGGCGCCCTCTTGAAATTGCACACGGGCAGCGATAACTTTGTCCGGCCCAGCATGGGGGCCTGGATCAACTACGGCCTGGGAACAGAAAACCAGGACCTGCCCGGGTTCCTCACGATTTGTCCAACCCTTGCCCACGGGGGTGTGAAGAACTGGGGCTCTGCCTTCCTTCCGGCCCATTACCAGGGAACACCACTGGGAGTTGCCAGTCTTCCATCGACCGAGGCCCGGGTGAAGTACGCGACAAACCGCTGGCTCCGTCGTAACCAGCAACGACTCCAGTTGGATTTGCTCTCCGCGATGAACAGGGACCACCTGCAGTTAACTGGCCCGGCAGAAGAACTGGAAGCACGGATCAACAGCTTTGAACTTGCCTTTCGCATGCAAGCTGCCATGCCGGCAGTCGAAGACATCTCGGAGGAATCTGCCGAAACCCTCTCGCTTTATGGGCTTGACGAGAAGATGACAGAGGACTTTGGCCGCCAGTGCCTGCTGGCGCGTCGCTTTGCGGAGCAGGGGGTCCGCTTTATCCAGGTCACGCACAGTGATTCCAAGGTGCAGTGGGACCAGCACAGTGATTTGAAAGCGGGGCACGAAAAGAACGCGCTGGAGGTCGACAAGCCGATTGCCGGGTTGTTAAAGGATCTGAAACAACGGGGCATGCTTGAAGATACGCTGGTGATGTGGAGCGGGGAGTTTGGCCGCACTCCCACGGTACAGGGAACCAATGGCCGGGACCACAATCCAGAGGGTTTCACTGTCTGGATGGCCGGGGGGGGAGTCAAGCCAGGTTTTCGCTACGGTGCAACGGACGAATATGGTTATTTCGCGGTGGAGAACAAGATGGACGTGCATGACCTGCATGCCACGCTTCTGCACCTTGTCGGACTGGATCATGAGCAACTCACCTACCATTACGCGGGCCGTGATTTCCGGCTTACCGACGTTTCCGGAAATGTCCACCAGGAGATCCTGGCATGATCCGTCTCCAGGCACTTCGTGCCGATCCTCCCGGGGGCGCTGCCAGAAGAGCGATTGTGCTGGCAGCCGCGCTTGTTCTGTTGCCCGCTGGCAGGCCCGCTTCTGCCCAGCTCCCGGTGGAGTTTCCTTCCCTTGTCCAGCAACTTGGGGATCCGGGCTATGCACAAAGGGCGGAGGCAGCCGAACAGTTATTGTCCTCTGGCAGGGCAGCCCAGGAGGCAGTCCAGGCAGGCCTCCAGGACACGGATCCCCAGGTGCGGCGCAGTTGCCGGCGTCTGCTGGCCGAGATCTCAGTTGCCACCATGCGGGAGCGACTCCAGGGTGACCAGCCAGGTGAGCTTCCTGGTATCGAGGTACTCAGTGCGCTGCCGGGCTGGGAACGATTTGCCGAGGTGGTGGGGAGTGATCGGCCATCCCGTCAGCTTTTCCTGGAGATGCACCAGCAGGAACCGGCCCTGTTTGCTGCCCTTGAGGACGGCGTGGAAGCAGCGGCAGATGCCATCGAGACACGTTTTTTCCAGGTCCACGCCCGGACTTACTCGCAGATGACCACGCAGCGGAAGATTCCCAGCCTGGGGACGATGGCGGCCCTTGTATTTGTCGGTTCCGACTCCCGCCTGGAAGTTCCCAGGGAAGTGCTTGACCATTATTCCTGGTACAGCCTGCTCCAGCAAAACACCATGCGCCAGGCACTCACCGCGGGTTCGCAGCAGGCTTCGGCTCGTGCCATCCTGGGACTCTGGATCGCCATGCCAAGTGGAGCCAACATTGCCTACAACAAGCTGCGGATGGGTATTCGTTATCCCATCCCGGAAGCACTCGACCTGGCACTCGTCGTGCTTGAGCAGGAAGGCCTTAACAATGGCAGTCTTTACGGTTTTGCCATGCAGACCATCGGGATCCTCGGCGGCCGTTCTTACAGCCGCATGGTCGCCTCGATGCTTGATGATGAGACCGTCGTCTCTCGGCGTACCGTGATACAGAACAAAGAACGGATCACCATCGAGATCCAGCTCCGCGACGTGGCCCTGGGATGGCTGATCTTCCTGACCGGTCAGGACCACGCCAGTTACTGGATGCCACAGGCAAAAAACTCTTTCCAGCGAATTCGCCAGAGTCCCACTTCCACGGTGTCCGTTTCCCTGATGAGTTACGACAAGCCTGGCCGCCGCGATGAGGCGATGGCCAAGTGGAAGCAATACGTGGACGAACACCCCCTGCCGGATCCCCCGGCTGAGATTGCCTTGCAGTCGCCGAATAGTATCAAGCGTGGCCCCGGGCAGGCTGCCCTGGATGAAGTGATCAAGCGGATCAAGGCTGCTGTCCCCCGTTCTATCAATCCCCCGGCAGCGGGTACCGAGAAGAAGGAGCCGGCGGATCATGAGCAGGTTGCCGGGCCGGCCAGGAAACGCCTTCGCCCCAGGATCCTGCCTGGACTGGTTAACAAGATCAAGCCGCTTCCCGGCCAGCAGCCTGCCAATCCGATCACCATCCCCGGGCTCCCGGTTGCCGACCGCGATATGACTCGCCAGTTAATACTCGCACGCAAGGCAATTGAGCAGGATGAGCTTGCCGAGGCTGTCCTTCTGCTGGGACGACTCCTTACCGTCCAACAGGATTTCACCTTTCGCGAAAATCGCCTTCTGCCGGTCTCCCAGGGACTGAAGGCTGCAGTGGAACGCATGATTCGAGAACTCCCGGCACGAGGTCGTGAACTCTATGAGAATAACTTCGGTGTCGAGGCGCAGAAGCAGCTGGATGCCGCGGTGAGTGAGGGGGGACTGGAGCAGCTGCTGGTCGTCTCGGGACGTTTTTTCCATACCTGGGCCGGCGCGGAGGCAACCTACCTGGCGGGGATCCAGCTACTGGAAGAGAACCGGCCGCTGCAAGCTGCCATGTTGCTTGAGCGACTGGTGAATCGATCCTCTCACCGTGGCATGCTGGAACCGGACCTCACGCTGCAGCTTTCCATTGGTTGGGCACGCTCTGGCCTGTTGAGCAGGGCCCGTCCCGCACTGGTCGAATTGCAACGCCTGGCACCCCGTCTCGAAATCCTTGTGAATGGTCGCCGGCAGCTCTTGTTTGAGGCAGGCCGGGATCCACTCGGGCAACTCGCCAGTATTACCGGGCCGGTGGTCTCCTTGCTGGATGAGGAGGACTGGTTGCTCTACCGGGGGAACTGGCAACGCAACCAGCTTGTTGCCAGCGATGGCCCTTACCTCTCTGCCCAGCCACTGCTGGAAGTTTCCACGGTGCCGCTGATCCTTGAAGAGACGCGAAAGCTGGAGGAAAAATATCGCAGCGATTACCAGTCAGTCCTCCCCAGTCTCCAGCCGCTGGTCGTGGGTGACAAGATCCTGGTCCGTACCGCGACACACCTCACCGCGATGTCCGTGAACGATGGAAAGATGCTCTGGCAGGCCGAGTTCTTTGATGACCTCTACCGCCTGGCCGGGCGTTCACGGGACGAATGGGATGCGGCGGACCTGGAGATGATGCGACGTGGGCTGGAGTTGAGACTCTGGAATAATCCGACCTACGGAACGATCAGTAGTGACGGGGAGCAGGTTTATGGTGTCGAGGGGCTTGGTTTCAGCGAGGTGTCGCTGGCCCAGCAACTGGTGGTTGCCCCCGATGGCTCTCGTCGACTCGACCCGGGAATGCTCAAAACCTACAACCATCTGGCTGCCTACAACGTCGAATCGGGCAAGTTGCGATGGGAAGTGGGAGGAGCGGTTGATTCAGGAGCCACCCTGGAAGGGGTGTTTTTCCTGGGACCGCCGCTGCCGCTTGGAGAGCGGCTCTTCGTGATCGGACGGCGGGACGCCTATGTCTCCCTGATGGAGCTTGATGCCACCACGGGAAAACTGTTGTGGGAGAAGATACTCGTTGTCCAGGAATCACAGCCGGTGAATTTCCAGAAACCCGGGGTCCCACCGATCTGGGGTGTGCTTTCGGAGACCTGGCGCTGTGGGGGGAGCCCTTCTTACAGCCAGGGAGTGCTTGTCTGCCCGCTTTCAGATAGGCGGATCGCCGCAGTCGACCTTACCTCGCAATCCATCCTCTGGATTTACCAGCCGCAGTCGACCGAGGGAAATTTCGGTTCTCGAA
>JAPYUD010000149.1:0-7729 GCA_029936215.1 Pirellulaceae bacterium
GTATTTTGCTGACCCTTTATCCGGGTTGTTGGTGTAGATCATCTTGTAGCGGCGTGCGGAATCTTTCTCGAACGCATCTAACAAGATTCCCTGGCCGCTAAAACTATTTGTGCCAGCAGGAGCGAGTACACGATTCGATTGTTCTGCCCGATTGATGACTGGCTTCCGCCAGTCAACGCCGTCGGTCGAAGTCAGGTAACCGTAGAGACCGATCGTGGCGGCAAGTTCATCACCTTGATGCTTCCAGAGGTGGACCCAGATTTTGAACAGCTTGTCCCGCGAGTCGTAGATCGCCGACCCGTTGGCATAAAAGCTGTTCTTTTCCCATGGCAAATCGGGAACCACGAGAGGGTTTTTCGGATGTTTGACCGAACGGTTGAGGACCTTCGTGACGCCGTGCATTTCATCGATGATGTAGTCGTCGATGAAAAGTTGTTTTCCCTTGAGAAGTACAATGTCATCGTTCGAACGCCGAGTCGATTCCGATGCGAACGCCGCGCAGGCGACCGCACTCAGAACAAGAAACGTGACGACAGTCTGCCCGTATTTGTATGCCATAGCCATTGCCTTAATGTAACATAGGACGAAATGAGCTTGAGAGCTGACGGGGAAATCTACCGACGATGATTCGTTCAATTCGAAAAAGTCCGCAACGCGTCCTTTGGCTGGTCGCACTTCACATCACCTGCGTCTCTTCCGCGCAGGCGAAGGTGTTGTTTCATGCCCGCTTCGACGGTGCAACCGCGGACGCGGAATATGCACTCGGCACAAATGACGCACGCCCCGTTATTGTAAACACGTACAAGGTGGCAGGCACGTCCGATGCTGGGCACTGGGGCCGCGCGTTGGACGTCACTCGCAGTGGAGAGAATTGCACCTTCGACGCGGCAAAGAATTTCAATCCGAAGCGAGGCACGGTGCAGATGTGGTTCCGCATCAATGAGACCAAAGAGGGTATGTATCACCCGTTATTTGGTTGGTACCGTCCGCCCCATGAACCCGGCGCCAGGAAACGACAGTCGGTGATGGAAGTTTACTTGCAGAACTCCGTCATGACATTGGGAATGTACACGCCAAAGTACAAAGGCACGTCCAAAGCCACGAAGGTCGAAGTCGGCCGGTGGCATCATCTGGAGATCAATTGGGATTGTGAGCAAGGTGACGGGCAAAGCGTCTACCATGTCTTTCTCGACGGCAAACTCGTCATTCGCGTCGTCAGCGCCGGAGCGATCGAAGATGGAACTGGTGCAAAAATACACCTGGGCGTCTGGGACTATGCCCTGGGATACTTTCTTCGCGGCCAGATCGATGAACTTCGTATCACCGACCAGGTCGAGCACTCCACGGAGTTTGAGCCGCCGAACAATCCGTATCCGACGCCGGCGACAATCCAATACGCCAGAGAAACTCACCGGATTACCATTGGGCGGCTAAAGCAATTTAATGGAGAGATTAAATCGTTGTTGGAATTCGCCGGATCGGATGGTGACGGAGCCGCGGCAGGTGTCATTCGAGCGAGTCAAGCGACGGGAAAAAACGTCGAGGGCAAGCTCACATCGCTAGGACTATCGCTCAAGGCGGACGATCCAGATGTGAAAGCTCTTTGCACTGCGGTCGATGATGCCGCTGACCAACTAAGCACCGCTCGTTTACCGATTTACAGAATCTCCGCTGAGGCGGCGGCGATCGCTGCCGAAGAAGACCGGCGGTCGCTGCTGTTCAAAGACATCAACGACGAACTCGTGGGAGATGCTGTCATTCTGAACGGCAGGCAGCTGTTCATCGATGACTACATGATTGAAGAAATCAGCGGTGCACGAAGAGTGTTGGACCCCTCCCTCAAGGCGGTTGAAAGCCTGCTTGCCGAGACGAAGCTGGACCGTGGCTGCGTGCTGTTTGATCGCAAGGAAAAAATATTCCGGATGTGGTCCGTCGTCGACACGGCCAATCGGGAACAGCAGCGACTGTGCTACGCCATATCGACCAACTGCATCGACTGGGAGAAGCCCAGCACCACACCACCGCTGACGTTGGGAGACCACATCGGATTTTATGATCTGGCCATAAGCGGACAGCACTGGCTGGAGTATCGCCAGGCCGCGTTCGAAAACGGCATTGTCCTGTCAGCAGACCGTCGCGACGGTTTCGTCTCGGTCAATGCCGACAACGAGGGGACAATGACAACTCGTCGCTTCATCGTGGTCGGTGACACGCTCGTCATAAACGCGAAAGCGGGGAAGGGCGAGATTCGCGTCGAAGCCATCGACGCTCTTGGCCGGGTGATTGAAGGTTTTTCGAAAGAGAATTGCGAACCGGTGACTGGCGACAACATTCGCCACGTCGTCTCCTGGACAGGTGGCTCGAATTGTCATCCACTGCAAGCACGGCCAATCAAGTTAAAGTTTCACCTCAAGCAAGCCCAGTTGTACTCCTTTGAATTCCAGATTCGGCACAAGCACTACGTCCCGAATTCGTATTTGCAGAAATGAAATCATGCAAACGTGGAAATGATGAAGGGCTCATTTTACTTTAACGGCAACCACCATCTCCCTATTCTCTTTTCCTTTAATTTCGTTTCCCCTTTCTCGTTTTTGAAGTCGCCTTCAAGAGAGTCGAGCAGGTGCGCTGTCCGGTGGCTTCTTGGCCGGTTGACAATGGATCATGCATGACGCACAACTCATGCCATGCTCACCGACCAGACGGCAATCGTGACGGGTGGAAATTCAGGCATCGGTCGTGCCACGGCGCTGCTCCTTGCCCGGCAGGGTGCCTCGGTGTTTGTCGGTGATATCGAGCAGTCGGAGGAGACCGAAAAGCTCTTCGCACCACTGAATATTGTCCAGCGGTCCTGTGATGTGCGCCGCGAGAATGAGCTTGCTGCCCTGGTTGAGCAGGCCGCCGCGCCCGCGGGACGGATTGATATCCTGGTCAATAATGCGGGGGTTGGTATGGTCAAGCCGGTCACCGAGGTGACCGAGGAGGACTGGGATTTCTGTGTGGGGATCAATCTCAAGGCGGCCTTCTTTGCCAGCAAACACGTGATTCCCTACATGCGGCCAGCAGGTGGTTCGATCGTGAATATCGCCAGCAATGCGGGCCTGATGCCGAGAGTGCATGACCCGGTCTACTCGATCAGCAAGGGAGCACTGGTTGCCCTGACCCGTAGCCTGGCACTCTGCTATAGCGTGGATAAGATTCGGGTCAATGCCGTCTGTCCCGGCCCGGTTGGTCCGACCGCCATGATGGACGCCGGTATTAACTCGGCCGAGGATCCGGAAGCCGAGAGGCAGCAGATTATCAACGCCAGCCCGATGGCCCGTGCACGGGGCCGGATGAGCTCGCCCGAGGAGATTGCCGAGGCAGTGCTGTTCCTGGTCAGTGATGCTTCGCTGATGGTTACCGGGACCAGTATCGCGGTCGACGGGGGCAAGTCGATTGGCGTCCCGCCAGCCGTCGACTAGAAGGGCGGCTGGGGACTGAGATCCCGGTAACGGGTACCTTTTTCCCTGAGCAGATCCACAACGTGAGGCCGGCACCAGGCTCGCAGGTGCAGGCTCTCGCCTGGACACTCGATCACGATTGGCCGGTAAAGCTGGTGAAATCGGTCACTGGATCGCTCCATTCCATCCAGGGCCGTGTCCCAGAAACCACCCGCGTCCGGAAGGAACTGCGTCAGGTCCTGGGGAACCGGCTGGTGAGGCTGAATCAGCGTCGGGCGGACGATGTCGGGCAATTGCTCAAAGAAGATATCCTGGTTGAAGGCGGCGTGGTTCTTGCCCCCCTTGCGGTCCCCCGGTGAATGGCCCATGGCAAGGTTGTTCAGACCCAAAAGGTCGATCACCTCTCCCCGGTAGGTCAATCCAACTCCCCCTGCCGTGCCAACGCCGATTGAAATATCCTCGCCTGCAAACATCCGGCTGAGCAACTCTCCCCGCTGACGCCCCTTGGCAGCAATCTTGAATTCCACCTGGATATCGTCTCCCAGTTCATTCCAGCGAGGGTACTGGATGCTGTAAAAGAGCACGGCAGATCCGGCCAGCGCGGCCACCACCGGGAGTGCATTAGCCCGCAGCAGGCGTGATTGCCCAATGCGACGCCCGGTGGCGATCAGCAGTGGCAGCGCCAAGAGTAGCCAGCAGGGCTGAAAGAAGCGGAACAGGTTAAAATGATCTCCACCGGTGAGCACGGGGATGCCAAGAGCGCAGAGGATCGCCGCGACCAGGATCACCTGGCCGGGATCATCATGGGGACGACGGCGCAGTGTCCTGTGGAGTGCCTGCAATCCCGACCGGCTGACAATCGCCAGGGCCAGGATGATGAATAACTGGGAGCCAACAAAGGCGAGGAAGTAGCCGCCACCGAGCTTGAGGTTGTAGAGCAGGCTTGGTGAGACCTTGGCATAGTAAGTGTTTGGCAGTGGGTAACCGAAATAGACCAGGCGAAACAGTGTCAGCATTCCCAGTGTCACCAGGTAGCCCAGCAGCGGAAGCCGGCAGTGGGACCAGAGCCGCGAGAACAGGTTTCCTGTGGCCTCGCCTTTTGAGGAAAGCCGCACGATCGCCAGTGAGCTAATCCAGACCAGTACGATCAACATCGCCTCGGGGCGGGTCAGCAGCATGGCCACGGTCCAGCCCACCAGGCAGCGGTCATTTTGCCAGCTGGAATCCTGCTGGCGAGCTGCCCTGGCGAAAGCGATCGTGCCGCAGGTGAAGACCATGCACCAGAGCCCCGTGTCCATCAGCGTCACGGTCGTCCAGACCATGAAGCGTGGTGTGGCCAGTACCCAGGCGGCAAGTGCCAGCAGCATCGTCAGCGTCAGCCAGTCTGTCCTGGTTTCATTACCAGGCTTCGTAATAGATTCGGCCAGGAAGCAACTCGCCTGGTAAAGTGCCGTTGCCAGAAGCACGGTACTGACGGCAAGCAGAAGGGGTTCGGGCTGGGCACTGACAAGGAAGGCACAGGCGCAGAAGAGCGTCCAGAGTAGCGAGGTGAAACCCTCCACACGCTCGCCACCGGCGTTGTAGACAAACCCCTCGCCCCCGGCCAGGTTGCTGGCATAGGTAAAGAAGATGTTGGCGTCATCGATGCCGGTCAGGGGCTGGTCAATCTGCTGCAGCGCAAGCCAGCTGCCGCAGCTGGCCGTGACAAGAGCCAGCAGCAGGCAGATCCAGCGCAGCCGGCCAGTGGAACGGGCTGCCGACTCAACAGGAGTGGAGGAACTGGTCATGCCTGGCTTTCCGTGGAGAGGTCAGGCGGACTGGTTTCATCGGTCATCCTCAGCCGCCGGGCCTGCGAGGAGGTAAACAGGTTGCCTGGATCGACCTGCTTCTTGATCCGCCGGAATTCGTCCAGTCGCGGATACATCTGGGCGAAGGTCTCCGCGCTGGTCATGGAATCCTTGGCCAGGTAAAGCCGGCCGCCATGCTTGAGCAGGATCTGGTCAAGCTGCTGAAAAAGACGCTCGGTTACTTCGCCCTGGTAAGGAAAGTCGAGTGCCAGCGTGTGTCCCGGGTAGAGGTAAGAGAGGTGGCCATCGTTGGCCGGACCGCTACTCTTGAGCACCGCCAGGAAACTGGCGCGTCGACTGTGGGCAATTTTCTCGAGCATCTCGACAAGGCCCTGCCGTGAGGTCGTACTGGGGAAAAGTGCCTGGTACTGGACGAAGCCTCGCCGACCATAGATCCGGTTCCAGTGCCGGATGCCATCAAGCGGGTAAAAGAAGGTATTGAAATCGATCAGCCGTTCACTGTTGCTGTGTCGCCAGTAGTAGAAGCTGTTAAAAGCCTGGACCGCGAGTCGGTTCAGTGCGAAGCGGGGCAGGTGAAAGGGCAGGCTCAATGTACGACGCCGTGGGAGTTCCAGGGCGGCAGGACGCAGGTCCCATGGAAGCTCATCGACCGTGGCATCGTTTGCCAGCATCACAATCGAGCGTCCCAGCCTGGATCCCCGGGCAAGGCAGTCAATCCAGGCCACGCTGTATTCGAAGTCCCTGTCGCTCTGCTGGAACAGGTCCAGCGTATCCTCCAGGTTTGCCGTCCGCCGGTAGCTGACATGGCAGTAGGCAGTCTCTACGGCTCGCAGTCGGAAGTGGACATCAAGGATGATTCCAGTCAGCCCCATGCCACCGATCGTTGCCCAGAAAAGCTCACTGTTCTGCTCCCGGGAACAGCTCATGATTTCCCCCGAGGCGGTCAGTAGCCGAAAAGCCTCGACCGCGTTTCCCAGCGAGCCATGGCGGTGATGGTTCTTGCCGTGTACGTCCGCGGCAACCGCTCCTCCGACCGTGACAAAGCGGGTTCCCGGCGTGGTGGGCAGGAACCAGCCACGTGGCAGCAGGTGGTGGATAATCTCGGCGAGGGTTACACCCGCCTGGCAATGGAGCATCCCACGACGCTCGTCGAGTCCCAGCAGCAGGTTGCGGCTGGTCTGCAGGATCACTCCCTGGCCCTCGTTGAGCGAGGGGTCGCCATAGGATCGTCCCAGGCCACGAGCAATGTAGTTGTCTTGTTCACCACTCTTGAGGATCGCTCGCAGCTGGTTCAGCGATTCGGGTGTGCTGACGTGGCAGGATTGCACGGAGCGGTTGCCCCAGCCATCGATTCGCTGCTGGATCCCGTATTGCATCTCGGCAAGTGGATTTTCAATAGGATATTTCATGGCGCAGGTGACTCGCGGACGAGAACTTCTTCGCTTAACCGGAAACGACCCAGGGAGCGGCTGCCACGACGGCCAGGCCGGCTACCAGCAGGCCAACCAGCAGGCTGACCGGGTCCGTGACGGCAAAGACGACCGGATCCTCCTCCAGCTCACCGCGGCGGGCGAGCAGCCAGAGACGACTGATCCAGTACATCAGCAACAGCGTGATCGTCCAGAGGGGCCAGGTGTATGTGTAAAGCTGATCGATGCCCTCACGGTTGATGTAGAGGGTAAAAACAAGCACCGAGAGGTAGCCGGCGGCAGGTCCCAGGACCTCGATGATCCCCAGGTCGCGGACGCGGTAGCCGCGGCCAGCGGCAGGGCGATCGGTGCTTTCCGGTTGCTCGCTTGAGAGCCGGGTTAGCTCTGCATGCCGTTTGGAAAATGCCAGGGAGGTAAACAGGAACATGGCAAAGGCGAGCAGCCACTCGGAGACTTCCACGTCGGCGGCAACTCCGCCGGCAACGATCCGCAGGGTGTAGAAGGAGGCCAGCATCAGGACATCGGCAATCACCACCCGCTTGAGCCAGCAGGAGTAGAGCGTGGTGGCAACCAGGTAAACAGCGATGATTGCCAGGAAACTGGTGGAGACTGTCATCGCGGCAGCGATCCCGCCGGCTGCCAGGGCCAGGGCAACGAGTATCCCAGAGGTGCGGGACAAGTGGCCCGCTGCCAGTGGCCGATGCTGCTTGTGCTGATGTTGTCGATCCGATTCCAAGTCGACCAGGTCATTGACGACATAGACCAGCGAGGCGACCAGGCTGAAAGAGAGGATGCCCAGGAGCAGTGGAACCAGGCGGGTTGTATCGGACAGCTGGTGGGCCAGGATGAGCGGGGCTACCAGTAACAGGTTTTTTACCCAGTGGCGAGGACGTAGCAGGCGAAACAGGACAGAAAAAGAGCCAGGACGGGGAGAGACGCTGGTCTCTGCCAGGTCGTTCGAATTGTTGGAATAATCGCTCATTTCCAAGTATAGCCCTGCAAAAACAGCCTCGATGCCGTTCCCTTGAGACACGCGGCGGCTTTTGAAACT
>JAPYUD010000150.1:0-1273 GCA_029936215.1 Pirellulaceae bacterium
CCAGTCGGCTGATGCGTTTGATCGCCTCAGGATGCAAAAATCTTTTGGAATCGGGCATCGCTGGTCAGTTCGTCTTCCTTGGTCGGGGTGCAGTCCACCAGTTGTTCAATAATGTCATCCGAAGTGATCCCGTCACTCTCGGCGGCGAAGTTTACCACCAGGCGGTGTCGCAGGACCGGTTTGGCAAGTGCCGTGATATCGTCGGTGGAGACATGGGTGCGTCCCTGCAGCAGGGCACGTGCCTTGCCACCGAGGATGAGGAATTGTACCGCACGGGGACCTGCCCCCCAGGCCAGTTTGTCGTCGACAAAATCGGGAACCCCTTCCCCTCCGACGCGGGTCTGGCGGACCAGCGAGAGGGCATAGCGGATCACGTGGTCGGTGACCGGTACTTCCCGCACGACCCTCTGCAGGTTAAGGATATCCTCGGCCGAAAGAACGGCCTCGACGCTTGCCTGCTCGGTCGTGGTTGTTCGGCGGGCGACCTCAAACTCCTCGTCAAAATTCGGGTAATCGACGAAGACCTTGAACATGAAACGATCCTGCTGGGCTTCTGGAAGCGGGTAGGTTCCCTCCTGCTCGATCGGGTTCTGCGTGGCCAGAACGAAGAAAGGATCCGAGAGCGGATGCTGGGTCCGCCCCACGGTGACATGACGCTCCTGCATTGCTTCGAGCAGCGCAGCCTGCGTCTTGGGTGGTGTCCGGTTGATCTCGTCCGCCAGGATAATGTTGCTAAACAGCGGCCCTTCCAGGAATCGTCGTTCACGTGCCCCGGTGGAACGATTCTCCTCGATAATCTCCGTTCCGGTGATATCCGCAGGCATCAAGTCCGGCGTGAACTGGATGCGGCTGAAGGAGAGGTTCAACGCCTGCGAGAGCGTATTGATCATCAACGTCTTGGCCAGACCTGGTACGCCCTCGAGCAGACAGTGACCGCGGCTGAAAAGGCTGATTAGCAGCTCATCGATCACTTTCTCCTGTCCCACGATCACGCGGCCGAGTTGTTCGACAAGTTGCTGCCGTGCCGACTTGAGCAGAGAGATTGCATCGCTGTTCGAACCACTTGCTGGAGGTAGATCGTTGTCCGGAAGATCCGCAGGGGAGTCGTCGCTTGCCATCGGTTGTCCTTTTGAAAAAGTGTGGATGCCTGGCCACGCGTTGTGACTGGATTGCCCAGGGGCACAGCCCCGGGAACTGCTCACCCGCCGGGAAAAAATATCGTCCTTGTCATGTGGAATTGTCTAAAAGGATAATGTCCCGCCATCTGTTTGAC
>JAPYUD010000150.1:1373-7715 GCA_029936215.1 Pirellulaceae bacterium
GGCAGTTGAATCCGGTTGGCAGGGCGTGGAACGCGAGGGCCAAAGGGATTGTTTCCCTCCAGTGCCTGCTTGACCTTCTCGCCGAGCGCCCCCAGCGGGTTGGCACTTTGTGACGCTGTCATCTGTACCGGCGCTGCCGGGGGGAGGTCGTCATCGCTGAGTTGGAACAAGTGGCCCTGCCCGTTAATGACAACCGTGACCGCCTGCTTCCTGGTCGAGCAGAGCACGTCGAAGCTGCGTATGTACCCGCTGATCTGCCGGGGAGCCATCAGCAGTCGGCCGTCCCGGGCATCGATGCAGAAAAACTCGCTCTTGATGGAACTACTGTTCCGGTTCTGGGCGGTACGGGGATTCAGCTGGCGAAGCATCACCAGTACCGGGGATTCGGCAGGCTGGTAAAGCGGGAGTCCCCAGCCCTCTATCGCCGCCGGTGATTGCCAGAGTTGTTCGCCAGTCTCCGTGTCGACCGAGTAGATGTTGCCATAAATCAACTGGGCCTGCATGCCCATCGAGGGGATCGTGATGCCGCTGCTGTTGGCCGAATGGTTGGTGACAATCCGGTACCGCGTGCGCGACTTGCTGACGTGGATGCTCGTTAAACCGGGGTCTGCCTCGCAACGGCCAGTCCAGTCAATAGTGCCACTTCTCAGGTCGACACGCTGAAGAGTCCCATCGGGCTGGAGCAAGACCAGTTCCTCTCTTTCCACGATCTCCCCACGGGTACCGACCGGGACGGTGATCTGCCAGCGAATCTCGCCGTTGACCTGGTCACGCATCAGCAGGTGCAGGTTTTCACCATCGAGGCGATAACAGACCGTGTCGGTTCCAAAGTGATGCCAGCCGGTCTCGTTTTCGGGACGTGGTCGGCTCTTGAGCAGGCGGCCATCGATCGCACTGTAGACCTTGATCATGGCATTGGAATCAGGGGGTACGAGCACCACGAAAGAATCGTCACTGTAAATGTCAGAACCTGGTGTGACATTATCACGTATCCAGATTTCATCACCACTAAGCGGGTCAACGCAGACAAGCTGTTCCATCTTGATAAAACAGATACCGCTGGCGGTGATTGAACCGGTCACCCCGAGTCGCCGGTTTTGATTGTCGATCGCCACGTACCGGCGGCCTCCTAGCGGTGTCATGCTTGATCTTGTTCGCAGGTTGTTGACGACAAAACGTGGGTCCCCGGTGGTTGGGGGAGTCGTCCGTTTTCGCCAGAGGATGGCCTCGCTTGGATCCTGCGAGTTGCGGATCGTGTCCACTGCCACGATCTCCGGTCCCAGGGAAAGCAGTATCAGGTGGCCATGTGCTCGGGCATAGCTGATCGAATACTGCGATGAGCTGACTGGCCGGCGTCCGTTGCTCATGGAAACCCGCTGCAGCGTCGTCCCGAACTCGTCCCGGATGACCAGGGAATTGCGAGTCTGGTCCAGTGCAACCATCGTCGATGGGGGAAGTGTTCCCTGCAGTTCGATGAGTGGCATCTGGTAGATTCGCTGGTAGGCGGGGAACTGGCCCTGGTTGTTTGCCACCGTGGGTCCGTTGACCCTGCCCTTCATCCAGCTGACGCGGTCAAGGTAAGGTGAAAGAAGATCATCCTGCATCGCCTCTTCCATCAGTTCCCGGCCAGTGTCGCCTTCCAGGACTGCCTTGTCCCGGTATGCGGTGGCAAGCTGCTGGTACACCCTGGCTGCTTCCAGCCATCGTTCGGCCTTGTGCAGCAGCAGTGCCATCCGTGCCAGGGCCTCCCCGTGGAGGGACGTGTCGGGCGACTGCTGGATCGTGGCGAGATGAATTTCCGCCTCGAGCAACTCCCTTTCAATTGCCTGGTTGGACTCGATTAAGCGGGAGGCGATCTGCATGCGGGCGTTCAGCCCGGACGAGTGCTGGCCGAAGTATGCCAGGTATTCTCGCAGCGGCAGGGCGCGTCCCGACTCCACTGCTTTCACGTAACGATCAAGGATGACCGAATCAATCTGCTTTTTCTGCTCCTCGCTGGCTGACGAATGCAAGCGTGTCAGCATCACCTGGATCCAGCGATCTCTCCTGACTCGGAGGTCCTTTTCGACCAGGTGCAACTGCTCCGCGGTCTCGGTGCCAATGTCGACAGACTCTGAAAGAGCTTCGATCAGCAACATGTATGCGTCGAAGGCGGCGAGCAGCTGGCCATTGTCCTGCAGGCCGGCTGCCAGTAACTCCAGGTACTCCTGGCGCTGGCCCGGGTGGTCAATCAGTTTCTCCAGTTCCCCGGCCAGGCCGCGGTTGGCCTGGAAGTCATCCCGCAGCAGTTCCAGGGAGGTCTTGACCATCAAGGCTCGAAGCCCGACGTCCTCCGGGGTGGCTGCCAGGGATCGGCGCAGTGTCTCCATGGCTGCAGCACGGTCACCATCCTGCAGGAGAAGTTCACACTTGCGGGCCAGTGCCCAGGGGTCATCCGGATTGGCCGAGAGTTTCTCGTCCACGTCCTTTCGCAGCAGGTCGAGCTGGAAGAAGGACTGCAGTGCTCCCGGAGTCTGGGAGAGGATCTGGCCTTTGTAGCAGACCAGGTTGCCCAGCGGCTGCTCGGTGGAAATCGACTCGACCAGTTCGCCACTGCCTGCATCAATCTGGAGCAGCCTGGAGCCGGTGGTGGGAAGGTAGTAATGACCGTCGCTGTAGAACCCCCGACCACTGGGCATCTCCCCCTCCAGGTCAAGCGGGTCGGCCCAGGCCGGCTCCCCATTGGCCAGGGAGATCGAGGTGACGTTGTTCTTGTTGACCAGTACGGCAGACTGCTCGTGGATGCAGGCGATGTAGAGTCCCTCGCCGCGCTTCTGGGGTTCCCAGCGAGGAACCCCGGAGAGCAGGTCAAGACAGATCAGGTGCTCCCCCTCGACAGGGGTAATAAGAACCGAGTCACCCGAAATCGTGACCGATGCATCCAGCCAGCTCGCCTGGCCCGGCATGCCGGCAGTCGGGCTTGGTCGGCGAATGACACCCTGGCGAGTTCCACTGTTAAGCGGGTAGCGGTAACCCCATTTGAGCGAGCGGCTGGAGATGTCAACGGCCACCACGGCGCCTGCGGAGGTTGGACAGATCAGTACACCGTCAGAAAAGGAAGGGCTGGATCCGGAAAGGCGACGCAAACGATCCACCAGGATCGTGCGGGATTCCACGTGGGCCAGCTGCTGGGACCACTGTAACTGGCCGTCCCTGGCATTGAGGACCAGCAGCCGTATTTCACCATTGAATTCCGCCAGGCAGTAAAGTTGTCCGTGAAGCGGCAGCGGGGGGCCAAGGAAAAAAGCGCCCGCCAGGCTCGTCTCGTCACCCCCGTTCTCGCCCCCCACGACCCAGAGCAGGCTTCCCTCGGTCTCCAGGTCCAGGGCTGCCAGTTCGTTGGAGGTGGACTGCCCGCCCTGCTGCTGGACTCTTCCCCCGGGGCCGATCATCATCATGCGGGAATTGGAACTGGCGTTGGCATAACCCATCTCCCATAACACAAAGACGGTTTTCCCGTCGCTGCTGAGTTGCCCAAAGGCGGCATCCTCCCAGAGTCGCTGACGGAGCTGGCCACTTCGTTTTTCGCTGGCACCCTGCCCTCGCTGGAGAGGAGACTCGATGACGATCTGCTGCTCGGATTGGTCGAACCAGGGGAATTCCCAGATTCGCTTGCCATTGTTGAAGTTGACTGCCAGCAGCCTGTCTGGGCTGCGCATCAGCACGACGTCATCCACGACCAGCGGCTGAAGCTGGGAGATGGATGTCTTTCCCTGGTCGCTGTCCAGTTGCCGGAGTTGCTTGATCAATCGCTCGTCACCGGCGTCATTGGCGGTCGGGACTTTCCACCATGTGCTTTGCAGGGGCATGCCACCTGCCATCGTCCCGGTGCGGCCTGCATTACCCCGGTGCATCGTCCATTGTAACTCGTCATGCATGTCAATCTCGTCACTGAAACGAGAGATCGTCCGCAGGCGGGCAAGCAGGTCCTCGCCAGGTGTGAAGAGCTGGACTGACTGGTCTCCCACATTGATCCGTACATCCGGTATCCGCTTCTGGAGATGGTTCAGGGTTTCCAGGGCAGCCTCAGGAAGTTTTGCTCGCAGCCAGCAGGTTGCCAGCAGGACAGAGAGTTCCGGATCGAACTGTTCGGCAGCTGTCCCCGTATCGGCCACCCGTTTGAAACACATCGCAGCGGCCAAAGGCCGACCATGATCCATTTCTCCACGACCAAGAAGGATTGCTGCCTCGTAACCGGCCTGGGTGTGAAAGTACTTGCGAGTGACTTCCGTCAGCTTGCTTGCGTCACCGTTCTCGATCGCCTCGTCAAGAATGCCACGGGCATCGGCGCCAAACTGGAGCTCGTAAAGTTGTTGGCCGCGGGCAGGCATCGAAGCAAGCAGTCGCTGAGCTTCTGCTTTGAGACTGACCTGGGTGCCGGCATTGTTATCCGCCCTGTTCATCCCGATAAAGAAATCCTGGGTCATTGACCATCGTGTTCCCTGGGGGGTGTTGAGAGCATCACTCGTCAATAACTGGCCAAGGTGCAGGACCGCATCACCATACTCCTCCTCGTCAATTGCCTTGCGAGCACGGCTGAGGTGCTGGGTCAGCTCGCGTGGAGCTGGCAGGAAGATGTCTGTCTGTCCATTGGGTGAGACCTGGGCCCAGCAGGGGATGCCCTGTGCAATAAAAAGACCGCTCAATGTGTACAGGATGACTTGTAATAGACCGGGGCGTTCCTTCTTCAATGCTGCTCTCCTGGAGGATTCCTGTTTCATTTGTTGGTCAGCTTCCAGCACAAAATACGCATGCGAGAAGATGAATTACGAGGTTTTTTTGATTTTTCCTGTCACCCTGAAATCAACCCATTTCCAGACTGAATTGCCGGTACAGTTTGATCGACTTCAGGCAAACTCCTGTCCCTCTTCCACCAGGCACCTGGCGATCTCTGGCGAGCTGAAAGAGGGGCCATAGGTGACTCGCGACCGTGGCTGGGAAAACGTTAACAATAATGACGTAAAGTTCTATCTGGCAGTATCTTATCGAACGACACGAAATTAGGCAAATCCGTCTTTCCGCCATCTGTTGCCAATCTCCATTTGGTTTCCCGGAAGCACTCGGGAATCCACAGGATTGAATGGGAAGCAGGGTGGCTTCCTGGCGATGGGAGCAGGCTTAGGGGGCAGATGAAGCTGAACCGATGGAGAGGAAAACAGTAACTTTCGGCTGGTTTTTGCCGTTTAGTGTCTTGCATTTTTGACGTGAATGTATTTAATCACACGCCATAGGCAAGCAATCGTATTGATTTGCTCCGTTTTTCGCCTGAAAACACCAAATACTTCAATAGCAACTCTTCATTTCATGGAGGACATCTTTATGGCCAAGGCTCCAACAAAAACACAAGTACTCAATGGACTTGCCGATCGCTCCGGATTATCCAAGAAGGAAGTCGCGGCAGTCCTTGAGGCTCTGAGCGCTTACATTGGTGAGACGATCAGTGATGGGGAAACACCATTCACGATCCCTGGACTCTGCAAGGTCGTTCCGCAGATTAAACCTGCCACGGCGGCTCGTTATGGTGTGCCGAACCCCTTCCGACCAGGTGAGACGATGGATGTGGCCGCCAAGCCGGAACGCCAGGTGGTGAAGGTCCGTCCCCTCAAGGGGCTCAAGGATATGGTCGCTGGCGGTGCGCCGGCTGCTGCCGCACCCCCCGCCGATGATGGTGGTGGAGATGATGGTGGTGGTGGAGATGCTGGTGGCGATGCTGGCGGCGATGCTGGCGGCGATGCTGGCGGCGATGCTGGCGGCGATGCTGGCGGTGATGCTGGCGGTGATGCTGGCGGTGGCGGCGATGCTGGCGGCGATAGCTCCTCGTCCTGGTAAACGATCACGACCGTGTTAAATCAAGCAAGAGGCCCGGTTCCCACATGCGGGGCCGGGTCTCTTTTTTTGCCAGCCAGGATGATGACTGATGCAAGATCTTGTCTGTCTTCAGGAATTCAGTTCGCGTATGGAAGCAGTGATGGCGCGAGAAATCCTGGCGGCAAGCGGTATCCCGACGACGCTCTTTGCCGATGACGGGGGAGGTAGCTTCCAGGGGATGCTCCTCTCAGGAGGGGTGGCCCGCCTGATGGTGCTCCCTGGCGACAGGGACCGTGCCTGCCAGTTGCTCGAGGAACTCCAGCAGCGAGCCGGGGAAGATGGCTTGGCGGAGGACGTGGAATGAGGATCGAGCTGCCAGGCGAGCGGGAGGTCAGGCGATGATCGGGTGGACCACCCTGCCCTCGACATCAGTGAGCCGAAAGTCGCGACCGGCATGCCGGTAGGTCAGCTTCTCGTGGTCGAAACCCATCAGGT
>JAPYUD010000151.1:0-7712 GCA_029936215.1 Pirellulaceae bacterium
GTTATGACCTCCCTCATGCGGAAGGGCTTCCTGGAGCGTCTTTTTCCAGCGAGTCTCGCCATCCTCGCGGTTGATCGAGAGGATCACGTACTGCTGCTGCTGGGTTATCGGCAGATTATCGTGAGCCCCGGGCGCCTCGCTGTAGCGAGGGGGTAACTTGTTCCCCGTTGGAATTGCCGTGGTCAAAAAGACCTGGTCCTTCCAGATGATTGGGGTGGAATGTCCCCGGCCTGGTATCTCGACTCGCCAGCGAATGTTCTTTATTTCACTCCACTGGAAGGGAGGATTGGCTCCCTCGGCGGTCCCCGTTCCAGCCGGACCGCGCCACTGGGGCCAGTACTTCTGGTCCTTCTCCTGGGCTGTGCCAGCTGTTGCCAGCAGGAGCACCAGGCTTCCGGCAAGGAGTCGCTGAATCTGTCCCATCCCCTTACTCCTGTCCCGCTCTTGGTGGTGCACTTCTGCCACTCTGCTTGTAATGCTCAAGCTTGGCCTTGAGCTCCTGGACAATACCAGGATGTCGGAAGTACAGGTTGGTTGTCTCGCCCGGATCCAGCTCGAGGTTGTAAAGCTGACCCGGGGCGTCAGCCGCGGTGTCGGGTATCGCGTAAACCTTGAGCCGCTCGTTGGTGTAGGAGTTTCCACCGGAGCCCTTGTGGTCGAGATACTTCCAGGGCCCCCGGCGAATTGCCAGCGCCAGGCTGATTGTCTGGTGCAGGGTGTATTGCCTCACTGCTTCCTTGCCCGTGTCACCAAGCAGGACCGGTGAAAGGTCGTAGCTGTCCTCGGCGGCGTTGCCTGGCAGCGGGGCTCCGACAATCGCCGCACAGCTGGCCATCACGTCGGTCAGGCAGGCGGTCTGGTTGCTCTGGCTGCCTGCCTGGATCCTGCCTGGCCAGCGAGCGATGAAGGGGACCCGGTGGCCACCCTCCCAGTTGTCCCGTTTCATTCCCCGCCAGGGTCGGGCACCGTCATGCTGGTGATCTGCACGCATCTGGATCGTGGTGGTGACCTCCGGACCGTTGTCGCTGGAGAAAATCACCAGCGTGTTCCTGGCCACACCCAGTTTCTTGAGCGTGCGAGTGAGTTCCCCCACCACGTGGTCCAGTTCCAGGATGAAATCGCCGTGGGGTCCGGCAGCACTTGTCCCCTTGAATACGTTCGCCGGGAAGGATGGCAGGTGAACCGCCTGGGTGGAGTGGAACAGGAAGAAGGGCTGCCCGGGGTTGTCGTGGACGTGGTTCTCCAGGAAGGTGCGGCTCTTTTCCAGGAACAGCAGGTCGACTTCTTCCAGGTCAAAATTCGGGGCGATCATGCCCGGACGATTGTCCCGCGAGTAGGGGTGCTTTGGCAGGGGGCCGCGGTCGACGATGCCGGTGGGCGGAACCGGGATCCGGTCACCCTCCACGAAGGCGTACAGCCAGTCGGTTGTGGGACAGCAGGCGGTTCCAAAGAAATGGTCAAAGCCGCGATGAATCGGTGCATCGGGAATGGGACGTGAATAGTCAATCTGCCTGACCGCTTCCAGGCCGTTCCGGTTCAGGGGATTGCCCTCTTTGTCATGGAAGGTCATGCCGACATGCCACTTGCCAATGCAGGCGGTCGCATAACCTTGCTGGCGCAACATCCCGGGCAGCGTGAGACGTGCCTCCTCGATCATGCAGGGTCCCCCTGCCCCGGTGAAGACGCCACGCATGCCGGTACGAAATGCCATTCGCCCGGTCAGCAGGCTGTAACGGGTCGGAGTACAGACGGTCGAGGGACTATGGGCGTCGGTCAGTCGCATTCCCTGCCGCGCCAGCCTGTCGATGTTGGGCGTGGGGATCCGTGAGTGGGGGTTGTAACAGCTGACGTCCCCGTAACCGAGATCGTCAGCCAGGATTAGCAGAATATTAGGTTTTTCGCTGTCGGCGGCCGTGGCAGCCCCCTGCCAGCAGAGAAGAATGACTGATAGCAATAGCAGGTAAAAACTGGCTCTCATGGAATATTCTCCTGACCGGTATTCTAAGCTCTCCCTGGCCGCTGTGGTCAAGCCATCGGGGTCAAATGAAAACTGGTAACATCCGTGGTATGCCAAACCAGCTTGCCAATGAGAGCAGCCCTTACCTGCTGCAGCACGCCTCCAACCCGGTCAACTGGTATGCCTGGGGTCCCGAGGCACTGGAACTGGCACGGTCAGAAGATAAGCCGATCTTCCTTTCCATTGGCTACTCAGCATGCCACTGGTGCCACGTGATGGAGCACGAGAGCTTCGAGAATGAAACGATCGCGGGCACGCTCAATGACCATTTTGTCTCGATCAAGGTAGACCGCGAGGAGCGACCGGATCTTGACCAGATCTACATGAACGCCGTGCAGATGATCAGTGGCCGGGGTGGCTGGCCGATGTCCGTCTTCCTGACGCCGGAAGGGAAACCCTTTTTTGGAGGGACCTACTGGCCACCCAGTGAGCGGATGGGAATGCCTGGTTTCGACCAGGTGCTTGCGTCGATCATTGATGCCTGGAATGCCAGACGGGAACAGGCAGATCAGCAGGCCGAGCAGCTTGCGGAGCGACTTGGCGAGATCGGCTTGGTTGCCGGCTCGGGAGAAGCAGCGTCGCTCGAGTTGCTCTGGAATGCCGGGGCGGAACTGCAGCGGAGTGGTGACCGAACGCGAGGGGGTTTTGGCGAGGCACCCAAGTTTCCCCATTCGATGGCATTGCAGCTGCTGATGCGGATTTATCACCGGCGGCCCAGTGACGACCTGCTCCAGGTAGTGAAGCTGAACCTGGACCGGATGGCCCAGGGCGGAATCTACGACCACCTTGCCGGTGGATTTGCCCGCTACTCGGTGGATGCCGACTGGCTGGTCCCGCACTTTGAAAAAATGCTCTATGACAATGCCCTGCTGGTCGATGCTTACCTGGATGGCTACCTGCTGACCGGGGACGGTGAGTATGCCCGGGTTGCAACCGAGACACTCGATTACCAGCTCAATTACATGACTGACGCCGAGGGAGGATTTCACAGCAGCGAGGATGCCGACAGCGAGGGGGTCGAAGGGAAGTTCTATGTCTGGACTCCGGCCGAGATCCGGCAGGTACTTGGCGAGCAGGCAGCAGAGCGATTCTGCCTGGTTTATGACGTGAGTGAGCAGGGGAATTTTGAGGGAAACAGTATTCTCAACCTGCCTCGCACGATTAAGCAGTCCGCTCGAGAGCAGGGGTGGGATGCAGAAGAGTTGCAAGAGGAACTGGCGGAGTCCCGTGCCCGCCTGCTGGAGGTCCGCGACAAGCGGATCCGGCCTGGCAAGGACGACAAGGTGCTGGCAAGCTGGAATGGCCTGATGATCCACAGCATGGCCCGCGCGGCAGGCATCCTGGATGACGAGAAGTACCTCGAGGCGGCGGCCAGTGCTGCCCGTTTCGTACTGGAGACGATGTGCCGCCCTGATGGACGACTCCTTCACTGCTGGAGGGCAGGCACGGCCAAGGTGGATGGTTTTCTGGACGACTATGCCAATATCACCAATGCCCTGGTCACGCTCTACGAGGCGAGCTTCGATGAATACTGGATTGACCAGGCGGTGCGGCTTGGTGAGATCATCATCGAGCAGTTTTGCGATCCAGGGGATGGGGGTTTCTTTTACACCGCCAATGACCATGAGACGTTGATTGCCCGCAACAAGGAGATCTTTGACAATGCCACGCCCAGCAGCAGTGCCATGACGGCGATGGCACTTGCGCGACTGGGGAAACTCTGTGGAAATACGGTTTTCCTGGAAGCCGCTGAAGAAATACTCCGCCAGGGCACGGGCGTTATGCAGCGGTCGGCGGTCGGTGGTGCCCAGCTGTTGAACGTGCTGGATATGATCCTGGGACCGACTCCCGAGATTGTTATCCTTGGTGATAGCGAGGATGCGGAAACCATTGGGCTCTTGGATGATCTGCGTCACCGCTTCCTCCCCAACCGGGTCATTGCCCTTGCGGCGTCGGCAGATGGCGTTAAATCGGTTAACCTGACAGATATCTTTGCTGGTAAACAACAGCAGGATGGGTTTGTTACAATCTACCTTTGTGAGAATTTTGTCTGTCAGCAGCCGGTCACCGGTCAGGCACTTGGTGAAGCGTTGGAGACGATGAGAGAAGGAGAAACCGAGATGTCAGAGGGCGAGATTTCCATTACCGCGGAACCGGTCTCCGATGCCAGTTGCCGGTTTACTGTCAGTGAAGCAATCTATCCGGACCAGTCGTTCGCCTTTATGGACAAGGATGCAGCTACCGGGTCACCCCTGGCAGAGCGGTTGTTCGGGATCGAGGGTGTTTCGCGAGTCGTGGTTTCCCATGACCAGCTGACAGTCAACAAGACGGCCGATGTCGACTGGCAAGTGATTGGCCGCACGGTGGGGGCGGCGATCCGAGAGCACATGGCATCCGGGGAGCCTGCTGTCTCGGAGGCGGCTCGTGAGAATCTCCCTACGGCCGACGAGATTCGTGAGGGAGTCCAGGATGTCCTGGACAAGGATATCAATCCGTCGGTTGCAGGCCACGGTGGTGTGATTAGCCTGATCAACGTGCAGGACAATACGGTCTACATCCAGATGGGTGGTGGCTGCCAGGGCTGCGGCCAGGCTGATGTGACGCTGAAATTTGGCATCGAGAATTCCATCCGTGCCGCCGTGCCCGGAGTCGGCGAGATCCTCGATGTCACAGACCATGCTTCTGGACGTAACCCGTATTACACTCCCTCCAAGAAGTAGTACCGGTCATGCCACGGGTGCTGTTGCTGTTGCCGACGACGACCTATCGGACCGAGGCATTCCTCTCTGCCGCGCTGCGTCTCGGGGTCGATGTGACCGTCGCCTCCGAGCAACCCAACACGCTTGAACATCTCAACCCGTCTGCCCTGCTCACGCTGGATTTCCAGGATCCGCAGGAGGCAGCCAGGCAGGTGCTTGAATTTTCCCGGGACTGGCCGATCGATGCAGTCGTACCGGTCGACAGCCAGGTGGTGGTGGTGGCAGCGACGATTGCTGCCGGACTGGGACTCCGGCACAACTCGGTCCAGTCGGCCGCGGCGGCCGAGGATAAGCACCAGATGCGGCAGCTCTTCCAGCAGGCAGGAGTTGCTTCCCCCCGCTTTACCCTCTGTCGCCTGGACGAGGATCGAGCAGACCTGGCCGCCCGGGTGGAGTATCCCTGCGTGGTCAAGCCACTCTCGCTGGCAGCCAGCCAGGGAGTCATGCGGGCCGACGATGCAGGGCAGTTTGTTACCATGGTCGATCGCCTGGAAGCGATCCTCGCCTGCCAGGATGGGGAGCCAGCCAGGGAGTTCCTTGTCGAACAGTTTGTCGAGGGTCCGGAGGTGGCTCTCGAGGGGATCCTCACCCGCAGCAGCCTGCGGGTTCTTGCCCTGTTCGACAAGCCCGACCCGCTCGACGGCCCCTTCTTTGAAGAGACGATCTACCTGACCCCGTCGGGACTGGCTGACGAGGTGCGGCAATCAGTTGCCAGTTCTGTCCAGCAGGCTGCCTCCGCACTGGGACTCACCGACGGACCGATCCATGCTGAGCTGCGATTGACCGGGGATGGCCCGGTCGTTCTTGAAGTCCATGGTCGCTCGATTGGCGGGCTCTGCTCGCGCTTGCTCAGGTTTGGGAGCGGCCTTGCACTGGAGGAGTTGATTATTCGACATGCGATGGACCAGGAAATTGACCTGCCCGATCGCCAGCGGGAGGCGGCGGGGGTGATGATGATCCCGATTCCGGCTGCTGGACGGCTGGAGGAGATTCGCGGGCAGGAAGATGCCAGGGCGGTTGCCGGCATCGATGATCTGACAATCACTGCCCACCTGGGCCAGCAACTGGTGCCCCTGCCGGAGGGTTCCCAGTACCTCGGTTTTCTGTTTGCCCGGGCTGACGAGCCGGAAGCGGTTGAGCAGGCGCTGCGGCAGGCCCATCGGCAGCTGGAGTTTGTCATCCAGCCGTAGCAGGAACTCCACTCACGGTTCGATGATCTGGATGCCGGACTCACCCAGTAGCGCCGTAACGGGGGTGCCGCGGCCGGCCTGGAAGGACTCGTAATTCTTCTCTGCCACGATCGAGGCGGCCTCGATCACCTGCACCACGTCTCGCTGGCTGGCATCGGTGGGATAGGAGTCGCCGATCTCGTCGAGCGTCTCCCCCAGCACCCGGCGGCGGATAATCGCCAGCAGGCCAGCGGCAATCGAGGCCTTGCCATAACCAAAGATCTCCAGTTCGCCTCCCTCGTGCTGGATGCGGCCGCCGAAGGAAGGATTCCGGGTTCGCGAACCGTCCCCGATGATCGCCTCACGAAATCCACGGTCTTGCTGGTCCACGATGCCACGGCCATAGATGCCGTAAAGCTCGATCTCCTGGTTCACCGCTCCCTCGAACTCGGCCGGGTTGATCCAGTTGTTGTTGTAGTCACCACGCATGCCGTTGTCGTAAGTCACCGCCACGTCCACGCTGTCCCAGGTCTGGATCACATGCTGTCGCTTGAAACTGGAGGGATCGACTCCTCGTCGCTGGGCCACTTCCTGGTGGTGCTGGTCCCAGCCCAGCAGCAGGTTCTTCTGGCCAGTGGCAAAGACGGAAACGGGCCGCACCTTCATGTAATGGTGGACGACGTCGAGCCAGTGGCAGCCGACATAGGCAAAGGGGTTACTCTGCTCGGCCCAGGCAAAGATCTCGCTGCTCACTTCCAGCGGCTCTTCCAGCACGGCGCGGACACGGTTGATCGGGCCGTAGGCCTGCGGGGCCTTGAGCATCATCTCGCGGACAAAGGGGTCGTAGCGCTTGTGCATGTCGACCGCCACGATGCGGCCAGCTGCCTGGGCGGTGCTGATAATCTGGTCGGCCTCGCTGGTGGTCAGGCAGAGTGGTTTTTCTGTAATCACGTCACAGCCGGCCTCCAGGGCGTCCAGGATCGGCTGGGCGTGGAGGTGGTCCGGGGTGGCGACAAACAGCACGTCCGGTTTGTGCTTTTCCAGGATGTCCTGCCAGACCGTCTCGCCGTAGCAGGCCTCGATCCCGGCATCGGGAAAATCCTCGGCGAACCAGTCCGCGATCCTTCCGGCCGTACCACTCTGTTCACTGCGCGTGCCGATGGCCGAGACGCGGATCTCCACGTCGGCCACGGCGCTGGCCAGGTGGCTCATGCCGATACTGGTCAGCGATCCGGCGATCCCCCCACGGATAAAGTCCTTGAAGGTTTGCCCGATGATATCGTCAAAAAACATGCCGCCACCGATGATGGCGACGTTAATGACCCGCTCGCCGCTTGCCATGCCTGTGCTCCTGTCTGGCTGTGTGAAGGAGGACTCCGCAGGCCCACGCCCCGGTCGTCCTGCCTGTGACTATAACCTGCCCGGCAGCGTGCTTGAATGCAGGCGGCGGTCATTCTTCAGTTCTTGAGGAGCCGTCTTGCTCCGGACGTTCGCCAGCTTGGACGGCGGTCACAGTGAGGACATACCGAATCATTTCCTTTTCTTCCAGTGGTACGGACCGATCACCAAAAACATAGTGAATATCGTGTCCGACGAGGTGCGATATTTCACCTGGCTTGAGTTCCAGAGATGCCAGGCCGCTCCCGTCCCCGGCTTCGCTCCAACCAACTGACCCATCCATTCCATCTGGATAGCGGTCTTCCAGTTTTCCCCTGTAAATCGCGTTTGCGCTATTTGCTCCAGGCGGTCCGGATCCTTCAGCAGAAT
>JAPYUD010000152.1:0-7629 GCA_029936215.1 Pirellulaceae bacterium
TGTCCTGCGGGATTATATGAACGCCTATTATTTTTCCAGTAACCCGAAGTCCGAACAGATGTACCAGACACAGATGGACCTGTTGGCGACCAAGCTGAAGGCCTACCAGGAAAACCCAAATAACAACGATGCCTGGGCGATCGGTCGACTTGTCGGTTGGCTGGATCGTGTGGACCAGGCGGCGGTTGTACGAGGTTCGATCCGGGAGCAGTTCTTTGCGCCGAATCTTCATCTCCAGGTTTCACAGAACCTGCTCGATTCGAGCGAACCCATCATCCTGGAAGACAGTACCGAGATCACCGACGTGATCCTGAAAGCAAAAGTCAAGGGCGTGGCTGAGACCAAGGGTCTTGTGACACTGGAACTGATTCCCCACAACGAACTGGCCGCCCTCAGGGTAAGAATCAACGGGACCAGCATCACGAACTCCGTGGCATCGCGTGCAGGCGTTGAAGTCCTTTCGTTGACAACAACCCAGCTAAGCGGGGAGAAGATTGTCTTCTTTGGACCACTCGGAATTACTTCCAGCCCTTCCACGGCCAAGTGTTCCTCCGATATCAAGATATTGGATATCAAGGCACCGTCGGCCGGTTACGAGTTGATGGCACAAAAAAACACGACCAAGAACAAGGGGAAAGCCGAGGAGCTGGCTTCGCTTCGTGCCGAGACAATGCTCAGCGAGCGAATGGACAAGGAATCGGTGGAGATGCTCGACAAGGGAGCAGAAGCCTATATCGAGAAGTTTCGCCTGCCATTGATCCGGAAAGGAGGATTCCCGGAAGAGATGGACCTGATGACAACCAGCAAGATGGTCATGGGCAAGCTGGTGCAAACCGGGTGGAACCAGGTTTCTGCGGGAGCCGAGGCACCGGCACTGGAAGGTTCTCCAGACCTGTCAGTCCGTCTGCATGAGTCATTTGTGAGGAATTTTTCGGAGTCAACCATTGGGGGTTATCACCTGACAGACGAGAAGCTCGTGGAGTTACTCACGGAATTAGGAGCGGAGATCCCCGAAGAGCTCAAGACGGATTCAGGACGCGAGCCCTGGTCCATTACCTTTTCCTCCAACCAGCCGGTGAGCCTGAATGTTGATGATGGTGTATTGAGCTTCGCGATTCGTGGCCGGCAGTTTACGGATGGGGACCGTGTAATTCGAGAGACCATCGAGATCAAGGCGTCCTACCTGATCGAGAAAACGGATGCCGGAAGTCGTCTTGTCCGGCAGGGAGATGTGGAAGTCAATTTTATTGGCCGTACGCGGCTGACGGCACAGCAGATTGCCTTCCGCACCGTGATGCGTCGAAAGTTCGGGGCGATCTTCAAAGAGGAAATATCGACGGATGGCTTTGTCCTTCCTGGCCGCTGGGAGAATTCTGGTACGATGAAAATCAGCCAGCTGGTGGCAGATAAGGGATGGCTGGTACTCGCCTGGAAGTTTGCCAAGTCAGGCGTTCGCACGGCAACCCGACCGTGATTGGGCCCGGGAACGGGGGGATCTGGAAATGCCGGCCTGGGTTGACGTGAACTTCGACTGCCTTCCGCTGCGTAGTGTGGTCCGGCTGGATGTTCCCATGGATGCATCGCCGAGATACCAACAGCGATGCTTGGATATCAAGTCTGCGATGGAGAAGCATGGGTCGCACAATTCTTACTACCTCTATAACGCCCAGGTAACATTTCACCTGACAAATGTAGAGGAGCTGGGAATGATCCAGTTCCGTTTTGAAGGGACCGTGTTGACCGATACAGCAGACGAAAAATCAATTCGTACGGATCTCCAGGTGGAACTTGTTCGTGAGACCTGTGACTGGCTGAATGAACCGATTGTCCAGTGGTTTCGTGAAACCGTCCCACGAACCGTGGGAGTGGAGTTTGATCGATACGTGGCAAGCGGGGATCTGGAGAAAACCCGTCTCCGCCTGGAAGAAATCGAGTCGCAGAGCGACGAACAGGATGGCTTCATGGGTATGTACCTGTAAATCACTTTCCTGCGTATTCTCTCGCCCTATCCTGCCCCCGTATCCCAGTTTCCGCTAGTTGCTGGTAGATCGCGTGGGAGGCAAGAATCCCTGTGAAAAAAGTCGCCAGCCTCCACAAAACACGCAAGAACACTTTGAACGGCGACGATAAAAAGCGTTACCGCACATCTGATGGGTAGCGATCGTTGCGTTTCGCAGTCGTTGTTCGTCGGACACGGCAGGGGGGGGAGCACAATCGGCAAGGGAGCCGGTGTGTTGTACGACAGGTTGTTATAGTCCCCTTTTGTGATTGCGTTTGTATGACAAGGCAGTTTTCCATTGTGTCTGCCCTCGCCGTTCTGGCTATCGCAGGTTGCAGTTCCTCTTCTCCGTTCTATCTCCATGAACGGGATGAGCTGGCCTATTACCTGGACCGGGCAACAGAGATCGAGTACCCGGACGTTTACCAGGCTCGACTCGAAGAGGTCGATCAGGCACAGGCTCCGATCACCTTGAGTAACCCGGAATTCCATGAGTCCTGGGAGTTATCACTCCAGGAAGCAATCCACACGTCGTTGCACAACAGCAAGGTGATCCGAAACCTCGGATCGGTGACTCCCTTTGGATTTGCCGATGGCCTGACCGGGCGCACGGTAGGATCTACCACGGTTTATGATCCGGCCATCTTTGAAACAGATCCACAGGCGGGTGTAGAGGCGGCACTGGCAAATTTTGATGCGGAGTTCACGACAAGCGTTTTCTGGCAAAAGACAGATCGCCCCCAGAACGTTAACTCCACGTCCTTCGGCTTTATTCCCGTCTTCTACCAGCAGGATCAGGGTCAATTCGAGGCCGCGATTTCAAAACAATCTGCCTCGGGTACACTTTTTACGTTCCGGAATCAGACCATTTATGACCGGAACAATCGTGGATTCGGGCGAGCCCTGCCGAGTGACTGGTACACGGCTCTTGAAATGGAAGTGAACCAGCCGTTGTTACGTGGTAGGGGCACCCAGTACAACCGGATTCCGGTCATGCTGGCACGCATCAATACCGATGTGAGCCTGGCCCAGTTCGAAGCGAGTGTCCGCAACCTGGTGATGGACATCGAGAATACCTACTGGGATCTCTATACCGCTTACCGGAACCTGGAAGCGAGCAAGATTGCCCGTGATAGTGCCCAGGCAACCTGGAAAATCGCCTTCGAGAAATTCAAGGGGAAGGTGGAGACGGCCCAGGCAGAAGCCCAGGCACAGGAGCAGTACTTCTTTTTCCGTGCCCAGGTAGAAACAGCGTGGCGAGACCTGTTGAACGTGGAAACACGGTTGAGATGGTTGATGGGACTGACCACGACCGACGGTAGGATTATCCGGCCAGCAGATGAACCAGTTCAGGCCCGTGTGGAATTTGAATGGCAAGAGATCCACGAGGAAGCACTGCTCCGCAGTACGGAACTGCGACAACAGAAATGGGCTATCAAGCGGCGAGAACTGGAGTTGCTCGCTGCCCGTCACCAGTTGTTGCCAGAAGTCAACCTGGTTGCCCTTTACCGTTGGCTCGGATTTGGAGATGACCTGGCCGCTGCCAACCGACGGGGAAAGAACTTTGTCGCCCCAGGGTCGATGGCCTGGGATGAACTGACCGAGGGGAATTACCAGGAAGTCCGTCTTGGACTCGATTTTCGACCACCCCGTCTCGGTGCCCGTCGTGAACTGGCAGCCGTACGAAATGCCCAGCTACAGATTGCCCGTGAACGAGCACGGTTGGAGGACATGGAACTCAACACGACCCACCTGTTAACAACGGCGGTCCGCAACCTGGACTACAACCGCCGGCAGGCCCAGACACATTTCAATCGCTGGGCCACGGCACAAAAGGAAGTTGAATCGGCCACCGCGCTTTACCGGGCTGGAAAGGCGACGCTGGACCTGGTACTGGAAGCCCAGCGGCGACGTGCCCAGGCCCAGTCGGACTATTACCGGGCCCTGGGAGAGCATACCAAGTCGATCGCCGATGTTCATTTCCGCAAGGGAACCCTGCTCCCCTATAACGAGATTCACCTTGCTGAGGGGCCATGGCCGGAGAAAGCTTACCAGGATGCCAGGGAACGATCCCGGGCTCGTAGCGCGGGACGCTACATGGACTATGGCTGGATACGGCCCGGGTTTATCAGCAAGGGGCCGGTCAATCCGGATGCACCCGTTGTCGACCCACTGGAAGATACCGGGCCACAAAATCAAGAAGGTGAGCCATCCCCGGCGACACCTCCCGACGATGTCCTGCAGAACACTCCTGCCGGGCTAGGAACTCCCCTGCCGTTCTTCAATCCAGTGGAACTTGAGGAAGTGAAACAGCTGCAGCCACCCCTGGAGCCCGTCGGTCCCCAACCACAGGGGTTGTACTAGGGAATGTCATGAAATAATGACGGGGCCGATGGTCCAGGGGGGCTTGAGGGATGGTCACATGACCATCCCTCTTCTTTTTGCGCCACCTCGCCTGGAGATATTCATCCCCCGGGTAGCTGCGAGAACGTGGCCGTCCGCTACAATGATCCACAGCAATGCGGTACCTTTTGGGGGTTCCGCAAAGCCGTGTGATCGCACCTCTAAGATCTGGCCAGGATAGAGATGTTCTTGAGCTTTGATGGTATCGACGGAGTCGGGAAGTCGACGCAGCTTCAATTGACTGCCAGCTGGCTGGAAGGTCTGGGGTACAAGGTGACCTGCTGCCGGGACCCTGGCAGCACGCCACTGGGAGAATCCATCCGAGAGATCATCTTGAACGATAAACAGCTGCCGGTCTCGCTGCGCAGCGAGATGCTGCTCTATATGACTGCCCGGGCCCAGTTGGTGGCAGAGATTATTCAACCCGCGATGGAACTCGGACAGATCATCCTTTCTGACCGGTTCCTGCTTTCCAATGTCGTTTACCAGGGGCATGCCGGTGGCCTGGATCCTGCAGAGATCTGGGAGATCGGTCTGGCTGCCACCGGTGGAGTTCTTCCGGACCTGTCGATCGTGCTCAATATGGATTTACCCGAGGCGATGGCCCGCCTGGGCGAGGAAAGAGATCGCATAGAATCACGGGGGGAGGAGTTCTTTGGGCGAGTACAGGCAGGTTTCCTCCACGAGGCAGAACGAGATCCTGAATCGGTCCAGGTTGTGGATGCGGCAGGGAGTCAGCAGGAAGTGCAACTACGGGTGCAGGAGATTGTTCAGCAACAGTTGCAGGCGTCCACGATGTAAATAGAGCGGAAGGGGATCTGTCGGGTGAGCTGGCAAGGTATCGAAGGACACGACCCGGTCGTGGAACGATTTCGAGGGTGGTTGCGGTCAGGGAAATTGCCATCCACGTTTCTCTTTGTTGGGCCCCGGGGGAGCGGGAAGAGGAGTTTTTCCCGGCAGCTTGCCCGTTGCCTGCATTGTGAAAAGTACGAGGATGAGAAACTCGATGCCTGTGGAGAATGTGCGGCATGCCGGCAGGTCGATGCCGGAAGTCACCCGGACATTGTGGAAGTGGCGCCACCAGATGGGAAAGCGGTTATCCCTATCGAGGACCTGATCGGTGATCGTGACCATCGTATGAGGGAGGGATTCTGTTACGAACTGTCACTCAAGCCGATGTATGGACGATGGCGAATCGGGATCCTCGATGACGCCGATACCCTCTGTAGCCAGGCCGCCAGGTCAAACCAGTTTGCTGCTGCCAACAGCCTGCTGAAAATGCTCGAGGAACCTCCCCCCCAGGCCCTGGTTATCCTGATTGCCGAAAGCGATCAACAGCTGATTCCGACGATCCGGTCTCGTAGCCAGGTGGTTCGTTTTCAACCATTGGATAACGAGGTGGTGACGCGAATCCTGCTCGAAAAGAAGCTTGTCGAGGATTCCCAGCGGGCAGGTTTACTGGGTGAATGTAGCCAGGGGAGTATTGCCAGGGCACTGGAAATGAATCGCGATGACTTTATCGAGTTCCGCAAGAGCCTGTTTAAATCACTCGCTGATGGTCAATCGCAACTGGCGGACAAGATCGAGCTGGTGAGCACGTACGTTGAGAGCGGCGAATCGAAGGAGGCAAGCATGCGTCGCAGGCGTACACGTGATGCGATTCGGCTGACACTCGATTTCTATCAGCAATTGATGCGGCGACAGGTCGGGGTTGAACTCCAGGGAGATGCACTGCTGCGGGAGGTTGTTGAACGACGGGCCCAGCAGGGTGCGCCAGCCGCAGAAGAACTGGCCAGCCGGCTGGATATCTGCCTTGCTGCCGAGGTGGATATCCTCCGCAATATGAATGTGGCAAACATCATTCCCTGCTGGTTGGAAGCGTTGCACGGTTGTTGAGCGGCGAGAGCTGTTATGGCTCACCCTGCAGTGTCAGGACCAGGGACCTGCCTGTTGCCTGGTTCCGGTGTTCACAGAGGTAGATCCCCTGCCATGTTCCCAGCGCCAGGCGGCCGTCACGGATGGGAAGAGTGAGGCTGGAACCGAGGAGCGACGATTTGACATGGGCAGGCATGTCATCGGGCCCCTCCATCGTATGGAGATAAGGGAGATCTTCCGGGGCAATCGTGTTAATTGCCATTTCCAGGTCACGGGGGACATCAGTATCCGCGTTCTCGTTGATCGATAGCGATGCCGATGTGTGCTGAATGAAAACGTGAAGCAGCCCGCGAGTGAGCTGGCTGATTTCTGGCATACTTTCGCAGACAGCTGCCGTGATCAGGTGAAATCCCCGCTTGTGCGCTGGGAGCCGTAAATGGACCTGGTGCCAGACCATGGATATCTCCTTTTCCTGTCAGTGGTGCCAGGGGATGCTGGAAGGGACAATCGCTCCCTTTTACCTGCCTTCCCACTGGTCCAGGCTGTCCATGGTAAGGATTCCTGAAAAACCCTCAATAGAGTTAAAAAGTGCTTGACATCGTTAATGCGGAGCCCATAATAGTACGCTTCTCAACCGGTGGGGCATTCTTGGTGCTTCTCAGGTCACCAGCACCCCCTGCTGGCTCACGACCTGTTCAGCGTTCTCGAGTGACCGGACTTTTTGATTATCGATAAACCTGATTGTTTCGTTTGCTTGATAGCAAGAGTCGTTGGTTGTCGAGGACAGAAATTAACAAGGAAGCACTGGTAACGAATAGCACAGAATTTTGACAGGCCGGGTTGAACCTTTTGACCAATAGCTCGCCCCTAAATGAAGGCGGCGGTTGATGGGTTTTTATTGGTGACAAGTTGTACATTCACCAGGTTCCCCGACCATTTTTTGAGGAAACAAGAGACGATGAAGAAACCACTTAATGTTTTTGAGGCCATTTTAAAAAATGGCCACGATGAGGACTTTGCTCCGGAAGTCTCCGAAGAATTCGATGCGACGAATGCTCCGGCAGGATCCGAAGACAAGATCGAGATCATGCGGCGACGGATTGCACAGGGGGTGCCGCTCTGGCATCGCCATGACCGAACTGATTACAGCGGCCTGACAGGGGCTGTCCATCCCCGAGAGTAGTGGTGGTGGACGAAATCGACAAAAGAAAAACCCCGGTGATTATCACCGGGGTTTTTTTGTTTCTCTTCGTGATGGAGGATCCACCCTTTAGCTTTCCGTGGTTGCTGCGTCCGGCTTCTCGGGGTGCCGGATGGAGCTTAACTGCTGCTCAAATCCATCCACGACTTTC
>JAPYUD010000153.1:0-7614 GCA_029936215.1 Pirellulaceae bacterium
TTCAAGCTGTTCGCGTAACGATTGCCGCTGGAGGATTCGTTTCTTCTGCAGGTTCAGTTTCAGGTCGAGTTCCCGGCTGGTGTACCTGGAAACGCCGCCAAACGGTTTGCCTGCCGGCGTGCGCATCAGGACCGGATCGTAATCGGCGCCCAGCCAGCCACCGTACTCTCCCGCCATCAGCGTGCCGTTGTCATACATCGAGTAGGGCAGGCGAATGGCACCGGGAGTTCCCGCGGCCGGATTCTGGAAGCGAGAGATCATTGCCGCTAGCGAGGGCCAGTTGTCGCGGTTCTTCGCCTTCACGCCACCGGGTGGGTTGTGTCCGGTAATGCTGACATACATCCCCTGCTGGTGGCCTCCCTGGGTGTGATGGACGGAGCGGATAATCGCCAGCTTGTCCGAGTGCTTTGCCATCAGCGGAATATGCTCGCAGTACTGGATCCCCGGCGTGGCGGTGGAGATAGCTGAGAATTCACCACGCAGTTCTGACGGGGCATTCGGCTTGGGATCCCACGATTCGTAATGACTCAGGCCACCCCAGCAGTAGATCACGATGCAGGAGGTCGCCCGCGGCGCAGTGGCGGCCTGGCTGCGGAGCTGAAAGAGCGTGGGGAGTGTCAGCCCGGCAAGTCCCACGCTCGATCGCAGGACGTCACGTCGTGAGAAATGGAGAGGAAACATGGGGGACCTCGATCGTCCTGTCGAGTTGCCTGGCCAAGCCTTGCCGATAGCCAATTTTACCAACTCTTGAGGCCAAGAGTCAGACCGAATGAGCTCATTCGTTTAATCGTCAAAGAGGCCGGGAGCAGTTCACTCGGGATTTTGCAGGTACTTCTCGCCAAGGCCTGTTATTTGAACAGCCTGTCGAACTCGCGCTGGAAGACGCTGCTGTAGGAATAGGTCAGTCGATCGGTGCGGTAAGGGGCGCTGCTGATCAGCTCGGGGGACTGGAAACGGATCACCTGCTGGCCGCCGCGGACAACGCGGACACGAACCGGCCCGGGCTGGCTGGGGATGGAATGAATCTGCAGGCCCGCCCTGGCCAGGCCCAGTGGCTTGTCGTTCAGATAGCAACGTGCAGGTTCGCGAAGCAGCGTCACCAGTTCCACCCGGTCCTCACCGGCAAGATCCTTGTTCTCGCTCTTGATCCTGAGCGTCACCGAATACTTCGGCTGGGCATCGTGACGGTACTTCTTGTAAAAGACAATGGCCTGGTCCTGGTCCAGCTTTGACCCGGGAGACTTCCACTGCTGCTTGAAATATCGCAATAGCAGGGAGAAGCCGAAGTTGTGATTCAACTCCGGTGCCAGGTGATGTCCCTCTGGAAAATCATTCCAGGTGACATAGTTGATGATCCGCACGTCATGCTTGATGGCACGGCGAAGCAGCTGGACCTGGGTTCCGGCCAGGTTGGTAACGCGGTAGTGTCGCTCGATCCCCTCCAGCCCGATCTTGAGAGCCAGTGCGTTGGGAAGAACCGCATCGTTAGTGCTTCCCTTGCGGTAGACCTTGGAGGTGTAGTAGTCCGGGTAAACCGACTGGGTGTAAAGGCACCCTGTTTCCTTGCAGCGCTTTGCCAGCTCGTCCCAGAACTCGATATTTTCCTCGCTGGCGGTCCAGCCCCAGACTGCCGGAAAGGTCCTGGCGATGCTGTCGATATACGCCGGGTCGATCTCGGGACGACGGACCTGGTAGACATACTCGATCGGGGTTCCGATTGCCCGGGACATGCGCTGGTAGGCCAGTCCGACCTTGCGAACCTGTTCCGGCGTCTGGGCCAGGTTCCCCACGCCCTCGGCCAGGGCATCTCCTACCCAGAGGTAAAACAGCAGTGAGCCGGAATCGGTCCGCAGCCAGGCAGGAGAATCCCGGGTGGCCTGGACGAGGTTTCGGATCGACGGGCTCCAGAGGGCGATTCGCTCTGCCTCGCTTGTGGCTTTCTTGCCACTTGGATGGGAAAGGCAGAGGCTGACGCGGAAACCGGGGTAACGGGTCTCGCTCAGCTGGAGGAAGGTGCGAATGATCTGGTTGTAACGGGGTGCAAGGGTGGCGGTGTTGTCGACCAGCGGGTAGTAGAACTGGAAACCATCCACGCCAAGCTGCCTGGCGGCCCGGATCTCGAAGTCGACTGCCTGGACCAGGTCCATGTTTTCAAGATGCAGGAAGGCCATCGGCTTTGTCTGATGGAGCCCGCCGACTGCGGCCGTACTCCCGTTGGGATCTGCCAGCTCGGGATCGACCCAGCGGATTGGCCTGCGACGGGTCTCTGGCACCATGTCGGTCATGTAGTGAGCGATGACGAGTTTCTCGTCATCGGCAGAGAGCACCCCGGGCAGGAGCAGGCAGGCGAGAAGCAGTGAGGCCAGTTGTTTCATGAAGAATGCCAGGCCGGAATGAGGGCGAACATGTTGTAACCGGGATCGGTGCAGGAAAAAAATGTGGCTGGCCAATTCGCCCTGTTTTCCAGGGAATGTATCGATCCTGGCATGCTGGAAAGAGTCGCTGTTTTCGTGATAGGATACGCGTCTGGCATGATTATAGTTGTACTGCAGTCGGAGAGAGTAAATGGATGAAACTGGCACTGGCGGCCAAGAAAACAATCCGCAGCATGGCGATGTCGAGCCGGACCCCGATAACTTGGAAGCGGTAGGCGCCGATACCGGCAACCTGGAATCAGGTCCGGCTGCGGTGAGTGAAATACCAGGAGAGATGGAACCTGAGGCGGGAAGTTCTCCAGAATACAATTCTGCCGAGATCTCTCAACTCAAACTCTGCGGTGTGGGGTTTACCATCCTCTATGTCGCAATGGGTATCTTTGCAGTGGCCTTTATTGCCCTGGCCGCAATCATGTATTTGGGCCAACAGAACGCGATCGATATTGATTCGATCAAAGGCATATCGGTCCTGATTTCGGGTGCCATCCTAATTGCTTCATGGCTCACTGTCCTGGGCACCGGCTTTTTCATGCCAACTCCGAGGCGAAGCGGTGGACAGGTTCTGCTGCAGGTTTCCTTCCTGATCGTACTGGGAGGAATCCTTGCGAACCTGTTTTCTGAGGCGACGCGGCTGGTACCGACTGCCACGGCGTTGCCTCAATTTGGGACGTTATTGGCCGCGTATATTATCAGCCAGACGATAGCAGCATTTCTTTTTTACCTTGGCATTACCCGCTTGATGGAGTTTACCGGCAAGGCGAGGAATGCTGTGCGGGCACAGTCACTGGTGGTTTGGAGCCCAATGTTTTATCTTGCCCTTCTTGGTGTCCTGTATTCTCCCTCTTTCTTAGAGAAGATAGAGGCCTTCAAGTGGATTGCTCGTTTCGGATTTATCATTATTGGTCTTATAGTACTGTTTAAATATATTCGCCTTCTGAGCGACGGAAAAACAGCGATCAAGGAAGCTGTTTCCTGAACAAGGACCGGAAGACCTCTCGATCTCATTCATGGGGAAAAATTATGGCCAGGAAAGTAACGCTGACCGGAATCTGTTTTCTAGTGCTGCTCGTGCTCGCTCCCCTGGAGGGGCGGACAGAAGAACTTGTCAAGAAAGAGAAGCTGCAGGTCTTCATCCTTGCTGGCCAGTCCAACATGGTCGGCCATGCCAACTATATCACCATCCCGACCCTCTTCACGGACAAGGAACCGGAGATCCGGGACCTGGCCAGGCTGGTCTTCAAAGAGGGTGCGGAAGTTACCCGGGCGACGGTCGATGCCCAGATTGCCAAGAAGATCGAGCGGGATGATCTGAACAAGCAAATTCGTGACAAGAAGATCACCGGTGAGGATCAAATCAAGGCGGCCAGGGAGAAGGTCGTGGAGCTGACGGCCGAGTACGATGCGATGACCGAGAAGATCAAGGCGACCTTCGCCGTTTCCAAGCGGGTCTATATCAGTGCGATTGCCGACCGGCATCGACGAACCGGCCCGCTGACGGTCGGCTACGGTGGCAATTTCGACAAGATCGGCCCGGAACTTGGTTTTGGTCTCTCGCTGGAGAAAAAACTCGACGCCCCGATCCTACTGATCAAGACCTGCTGGGGTGGTAAGTCGCTGCACTACAATTTCCGGCCCCCCTCGGCCGGTCCCTACGAATTGAACGAGAAGGAAAAGGCGGGAGACAAGGTCGAGGAGATCACGAAAAACGTCGGCCTGAATTACCGCATGATGAACGAGGAAGTTCACGCGGTGCTTGAGGAGATCGGCAAACATCATCCAGAATATGATGTCACGGTCGGCTACGAGATCGCGGGCTTCGTCTGGTTCCAGGGCTTCAATGACCAGTTCTCGGATCCTTTCCGGGATAATTACCGGCAGAACATGGTCAATTTCATCAAGGACGTGCGCAAGGAGTACCAGGTTCCCAAGATGCCCTTTGTGATCGGCGTCATGGGTACCGGCATCACGGCAGAGAAAGTTGGAGCGAATCCTGTATCTGTCGCCCAGCGGGAAGCTGCCAAGGCCCCGGAATTCAAGGGCAACGTGACCTCGGTGGAAAGCTACGAGGTTTACGCGCTCGATGCCCTGGAGGTTTACAACATGGGCTGGGCGGAGCATTTTGCCGAGTGGTGTGTTGTCGGCAGCGATCGTCCCTATCACTACCTGGGCAGCGGAAAATTCTTCGTTCGTTTCGGCGACTCGCTGGCAACCGGGATGGCAGACTTGTTGAAATAGTTGTAGCGGGTCAATCAGGAAAACCGGCCATCGCCTATTTTGCGCCGGGGAGCAGTTCCAGCACGCTGAGGATCGCGCGGTGGTCCGAGGCAACCTGCTCATCAAGTACCTGGACCGATTTGACCCGCCAGCGTTCCTTCGGCCGGTAAAGCACGAAGTCGATCTGGCTGCGTGGTGTGGCGACCGGAACCGTTGGCCGGGCCTTGAGGCCGTTACTGTTGGTCCAGCTCTGAAGAAAAATCGGCAGCACCATGCCGTCCAGTTGCGAGTTCAGGTCTCCTGCCAGGATGCCGGGAAATTCGGCCTTCTGCTGGACGATTTTTTCCAGCAGCCTGGCCGATGCCACTCGCTCGGTCGGATCCGGACGATGGTCCAGGTGGGTGGACCAGAAGAGCAGTGTCCCATGTTTGCTGGGTAAAATAATCTCGGCTTCCAGGGCGCCACGCTGCTCACCATTCTCGTGCTGGGGCATCGAGTGGTTGCGGTGGGATTTGACCGGGTAGCGGGAGAGGATCGCATTCCCGTAGCTGCCCCCCTGGAAGGCGATGTTCTGTTCAAACAGGACCTGCATCCTGGTCAAGCGTGCCAGCACGGCCGGCTGGTCAACTTTCTCGGTACGGGTGGTGTTGCGATCCAACTCCTGCAGCGCTACCAGGTCCGGCTTGACCGAGGTGATGACCCGGGCGATCCGTTCCAGGTCGAGTTTCCCGTCGACTCCCTCACCGTGATGAATGTTGTAGCTGAGGACTCGAAGCGCGAGCGGCCTGGCGGCGTCGGCCGACTGGCCAAAGAGCAGCATGGCCACCAGCAGGCTGATCGTGCCAACAGCCAGTTGAGCCTGTCGATGTGAGAACATTTTGGTTTACCCGGATTGATGGATTACCTGGAGAGGGACCACAGGGTCAGGGTCTTGATATCTTTTACCAGGACTCCCTGCTCCAACAGTACCGGAGGAGCCCAGGTACCGCTCTCCGCCACGCGGTAGGAGGCGATCTTTTTGTACCCGCTGCCGCTTGCCGCCACGATCTGCAACTCCCCGCTATCAATCAGCGCCACGATATACCCGGGGATCGACAGGAACATCACGTTCCGCCCGGTCCGGGGGGGCCCTTGCCAGAGGATCTCACCGCTCTGGGGATCGAGGCAAAAAAGCCGGCCCGAGTCGTAATGGGAGAAGCCATAAAGCAGATCGCCGTTGATAACTGCCGTGCTCATGTCGAGAGCCAGTTTCTCCTGGTGCCAGTGTTGTTTCACCGTCCACTTGTCACCGTTGCGACTGGGCTGGAGGCTGAGGATGCCGCGGTTTTCACCCCCCAGCAGCACGCGGCCGTTGTAAAACACGGGTGTCGGCATGTTCTGGTCGGAACCGATGTGCGGGAACGGATATTCCCAGAGCGGACGGCCTGATGTGCTTTCCACACCGACAAGCGCCCGGTGGTTCCACTCGACCACCTGGCGGATACCCTCGATCTCGACCAGCAGCGGGGAGGAGTAGGATGGGGCGTCCTTGTCCAGGCTCCAGGCTTCCTTGCCGCTGGCAACATCCAGGGCGACCAGGGCACCCTGCTCATCGGTTCCAAAATGAACGATCAGGTGTTTGCCCTCGACGATCGGCGAGGTCGAGGCGCCCCAGTAGGGGTGACTCTTTGTGAACCGTGAATCATAGTCGCGGCGCCAGAGAAGCTTGCCCGAGGCGGCATCCCAGGCAGAGAGGACGCCGGAGATGCTCATCGTGAAGAGCCTGCCGTCGGCCAGCAGCGGGGAGGACTTGGGACCCTTGCCGTGATACTCCCCACCCCCTCCGATCTTGAACGGGGCGGCATAGCTGGTGCGCCATTTGACAGCACCGGTCTCCAGGTCAAGGCACCAGGCAACTTCGTTCTCTGCCTGACGCGTGTGCAGGTAAACCAGGCCATCTGCCACCAGTGGTGATCCGTAACCCGTTCCGACCTCCCGCTGCCAGCTTTTACTTAACTCTGCCGGCCAGCGTGCGGGGGGCGTAAAGCCCTTGACCCAGCCGTTTCGCTCGGGCCCAAGCCAGCCCGGCCAGAAATCCTCAGCAGTGGTTGTGGACTGCCAGGCGCTGGTACAGAGAAATGCCAGCAGCAGGAGGATCGAACGTCGCATGGCCGGGTTTCTTTTCATGGAGAACAACGGGAGGGCAGGAAGCCTGACCCGGGAGCCATCGTACTGGCGAGCAGGGAGCTTTGCCAGTTATTCATTCGTGGCGGAGTGCTTCGATCGGGTCCATGTGGGCGGCCCGGCGGGCGGGATAAACCCCGAAGGTGAGCCCCACGCCAAGAGAAATAATGACCGCAACCCATACCGACCACATCGCGATACGAGGTTCCAGTGAGTGAACTTCCTCTGGCAGGTCCACTTCCATCCATACCAGGAACGTCCGTATGCCGCGGAACATGGGACCGCAGAAAAGACCAAAGGCCACTCCCAGCAGACCGCCCGTTCCCGTCAGGACAATTGCCTCGATGAGAAACTGCTGGATAATGTCGGCTCGTTTTGCACCGAGGGCACGCCGAATACCGATCTCACGAGTCCGCTCGGTTACGGTGGCAAGCATGATATTCATGATCCCGATTCCACCCACCAGCAGGGAGATTCCGGCGATGACCACCAGCAGGATGTTGAACATCGAGCGGGTTCGTGCTGCCTGGCGTAATAGCTCCTTCGGTACCACGACGGCGTAGTCTTCTTTCTCGTGGTATTTTGCCAGCAGCATGTCAATGATCGCGGCAATTTCATCAACATCCTGGATGTCTTTTACTTCTACCGTGATCTGGCTGAGTTCGACCTTTTCACCCTGGAATTCACTGGCGACACGTTTCATCACAAGGTCACCAATACGCTGGCGCAGCGTCTGCAGCGGAATGTAGGCATCCAGGTTGTAATCCCTGGAATCCAGGCTGCCACCGATTGCTGCCGAGGC
>JAPYUD010000154.1:0-7579 GCA_029936215.1 Pirellulaceae bacterium
AAGGAGGACCCAATGCGGCTCTATTGTTGCTGCTGTGAGATAGAAGCACAACGGTGCGAAGAAGGCTGCCTCAGAAGCTGTCAAAATGGCAGTTGCCTGAATATCTTTCGTTGATTTCCCGGCGAAATGGAACCTCCGGGGGTCTGGAACTCACCAATATTTGCTCTACACTAGGGGGTTTCCCCTTGCCAGAACAACGCAGGGAGGTGCGGCTGCACTTTTGGCGCGCCAATTGCTTGGTTAAGGGGAAAGGCGACCGGAACTGCGCCAAATTGACAGTTCCCTTGTGCCCCCCCCCTTACGCTTTCGTTTGATCGGGGGATACTAGAATCAGACTCCCCGATATTCAATCCAACACGAGAGGATCGGTTAGTAATGTCGACGGCTACAAAGAAGAACAGTCAGGTCAGCCTGAAGCCACTTGGTGACAGAGTTGTTGTTTGCCGGGAAGTTGCTGAAGCAGTGACCTCCGGCGGAATTGTCTTACCAGACAGTGCCAAAGATAAGCCGGCTCGCGGTACGATCATCAGCATTGGTGATGGCCGCTTGCTGGAAGATGGATCTCGCAGTGAATTCCAGGTCAGTGTTGGTGACCAGGTGCTGTTTTCCAGCTTTGCTGGTGAGGCCATCCAGGTGAATGACGAAGAACTTTTGTTAATGTACGAATCCGATATCCTTGCGGTCGTGGAATAACCACGGGCACCGTAACCTCACAGCGCACACCCCCTGTTGGCCGACAATGAACACGGAATGCAGGGCGGTTTTCAACCCCAGGAGAATATGACTCATGCCAAAAATTATTGCCTTTGACCAGGAAGCTCGTGACGCAATCCGCCGTGGCGTGAGCAAGCTTGCACGGACCGTCAAGGTCACACTGGGTCCCAAGGGACGTAACGTGATCCTGCAGAAGAGCTTCGGGTCGCCAACGGTGACCAAGGACGGTGTCTCGGTTGCCAAGGAAATTGATCTTGAGGATGTCTATGAGAACATGGGCGCCCGGATGGTTCGCGAGGTCGCCAGCAAGACCAGTGATGTGGCTGGGGACGGAACCACAACGGCAATCGTGATGGCCGAAGCGATCTTTAATGATGGCCTCAAGGCAGTCGTGGCAGGTGTCAATCCGGTGCAGATGAAGCGAGGTATCGAAAAGGCGGTTGAAGATATCTCGGCGAGCCTGCAAAAGATGTCCATCAAGATCAATAATCGCAGTGAGATGGCGAGTGTCGCTTCCATCGCGGCAAATAACGACGATGAAATTGGTGAATTGCTGGCAGATGCCATGTCCCAGGTGGGCAAGGATGGAGTGATCACCGTGGACGAGGGGAAGAGCCTCAAGACAGAGGTCGAGTGGGTCGAGGGAATGCAGTTTGACCGTGGTTACCTCTCCCCCTACTTCGTCACCGATCCCAATACCATGGAAGCGGTGATGGAAGATGCCTATGTGCTGGTCTTCGAAAAGAAGATCACCAATATCAAGGACCTTGTACCAGTACTTGAAAAAGTTGCCCAGCAAAACAAGCCGCTGTTGATCGTGGCCGAGGATGTCGAGGGCGAGGCCCTTGCCACGCTGGTCATTAACCGGCTCCGGGGTTCTTTCCAGTGCGTGGCGGTCAAGGCTCCAGGCTATGGAGATCGACGCAAGGCGATGCTGGAGGATATCTCGATTCTTACCGGCGGACAGGCGATCTTTGAAGCACTGGGGATTAATCTCGAATCGCTTAGCCTGACGGACCTGGGAAGAGCCAAGACGATCATCGTCGACAAGGATAATACGACGATTATCGAGGGAGCGGGCAAGAGCTCGGATATCAAGGCCCGTATTGATCAGTTGCGCCGGGAAATCGAGAATTCCACGAGTGATTATGATCGTGAGAAGCTCGAGGAACGCCTGGCTAAGCTGGCTGGTGGAGTTGCCAAGGTGAATGTGGGTGCTGCCACCGAGAGCGAGATGAAAGAAAAGAAAGCTCGTGTCGAAGATGCATTACACGCCACCAGGGCGGCGGTCAGCGAGGGAATTCTGCCTGGTGGTGGTGTTGCCCTGTTGCGAGCTGCCAGCTCCGTGAGCCCGTCAGACGACCTGACCGATGACGAGAAAATCGGTTACCGGATTGTGACAGGGGCAGCCAAGGCACCGTTAGCAACCATTGCAGCGAATGCCGGCCAGGATGGTGGCATTGTCTGCGAGCGAGTTCTTTCCGCCAAGGGAAATAACGGGTACAACGCCCTCTCCGATACCTATGAAGACCTGGTCAAGGCGGGAGTCATTGATCCTACCAAGGTGACCCGGACAGCACTTGGGAACGCGGCGAGCGTGGCAATCTTGCTGCTCACCAGTGATGCCCTGGTGGCTGAGAAACCCAAGGACGGTAATGGCCACGGTGGTGATTACGATATGTATTAAACGTGATCGACCTGCCGTTCTGGACAGATCAAGAGAACCCGGTATCCAGCAGGATGCCGGGTTTTTCTTTGGCATCGGGATGCCGCCAGGAGATTACCTGGATTGACTTGTTTACCTGGCATCATGGCCGATGCTAGCAACAACAGGGGTGGATTCGTTTTTTTCTCTCATCGCCATGAACTGGCCTTGACCACCGGGCGGTGTGAAAGTAATTAATGCCCCTCACTTCACCCGAAGCATCCCATCTTTATTCCCCTCCTGCCTTTTTCCCGCGACTTGAGCGACTGGTCCTCTTGCTGACTCCAAGTCGGCGACTGCCAGTTCCGCAGTTACAAGCAGGTCGTGTTTTTTGTTGAGTTAAACGATGAACCACAAGATCTCATTCAGATGTCCCTCCCGTTCACAGAGCTGTGGCACGGCGGGGGCAAATTCGCCTTTACGGAGTACTGCTTTGAAGACTGCGACACGAAAGCTCGTCCCATCTATCCAGTTTGCCGGTTCACTCGTGCTACTGGGCACCCTGGTTCTTCCCTGCTCGGCGATCGATACGGCCACCACCAGTCGGATGCTGGTGGGTGCCACGGTGCCAGGCCAAGTCATTAGCGATGACGCTGGGATTCAACGCCAGCAGGCGGCGCAGTTGCTTAAGCAGGCGCGCCAGGCGATGGAGCGTGGTCAGCTGCAACTTGCTGAGAACTACCTGCAGCGAGCTGAACAACTCAACCCAAAATACGATGCACTGACCGTCCGATTTCAGGATACGCCGGCAAAGGTTCGAGAAGACCTCCAGCAGCAGGAGGGGCAGCCTGAGAAACTCTCGAATTCGCAGGACCAGTTTCTTCCCTTGCGAGGCGTGTTTGGCGAACGGCCAGGCAGTGAGACCGTTCCCGTCGAACCTTACTCGACGCCCAGCGAGCAGGCGTCCATCGATGCCCTTGCACAGCAGACAAGAGCCGCCGCCCTGGCCAATGTCCAGCGAGGGCGTCTGGCACTGCAAAACGGTGACCTGACCTCGGCAATCGGCTGGTACCACAAGTCGATCTCTCGCCCTGTCCGATTCAATGCCAATGAGTATGGACCGGCACAGTTGGCGGCAGAAATGATGGCCCGGGGTGTCCGCCGAGAGCAACTGGTTCCCCGGCAGGTAATTCCCGCAGACCGTACTCCTGCCAATGCAGGAGCGAGTGTGGCTGACCAGATTACCCCGCTGGGAGGATCGTCGTCCCTGGAGTCCGGTGAGAATGCGTTTCGTTCGGGCCTGGTAAATAACCCATCCGAACTGGAAGGGAACCCGGAGATCCAGTCGCAACGGCTGCACCTGGCCCGCAAGGCAATCGCCTCGGGTGACTTTCGAACAGCTGCCCTGCATGTGGAAGCGGCCCGGAACCTGCACGTGGCCGAACGGCCCGGCAGTGACACTGCTGGCCAGGTACTCTCGCTGTTGGCCAGGGCCCAGCAGCTTGCCAGTTTTCAGGCAACACATGGAAACCAACCACAGTTCCAGCGAGAACAGGCCCTGTTCCTGATTCAGCAGGGCGAACAACTCCTGCGTTACCAGGATTACACGACAGCTCGATGGCTGGCCGAGAAAGCCAGGGCACTGCCGGTTCGTTACCAGGCTCTCGATCCATCCCCGGTGGAACTGCTGGCCAAGATCACCGCTCGCCAGCGGGGAGTGAGCACGACCATTTCCGCAGGGCCATCGCCAGAGACGGCACGCAATAAGACCGAAACACTGAGATTGTTGTCGATTGGCAAGGCCGCACTGGACCGTGGAGATATCAGCACCGCCGGCCGCATGCTGCAGATGGCTGAATCGCTTGATGTGCCAGATGCTGATTTTCAGAATGGAGAGATGCGGCCCTGGCAACTTCGTCTGCAACTGGAGAATCGAGAACGGCGAACCGGTAGCGGGAACCCGGTGCGTCAGGCAGGTTATCCGTCAGGCTCGGAGGCAGGAGGCTATCCGGTCAGCCAGGGGAACTTTTCTCCTGGGAGTGATCGCAGTCAGAACATTCCGGCAGCGGCTAATCAGGAGATTAGCAACGCCGAGCAACTCTACCAGCAGGGCCTGCAGGCACTTGCCCAGCGGGATCGGGAAACTGCCCTGTCACGGTTCCGGGCAGCCCTGGCAGGTGCCACGGATCTCGCCCTGGAACGCCAGATTCGAGAAAAGATCAGCTTGTTGGTCGCCAATAATGGACCCCAGGTGCCTCCTTCCTCGGAACTTTCACCGCTGGACGAACTGACCGCTCAGCAACGGTTGTTGCGGCAGAAGTTATTTACAGAAATCGCCGCCGAACAGAAAACGGTGGAAACGATGACCAAGGACGACCCCAAGGGCGCTCTGGAACGCATGTTGCGTCTTCGAGAAAGGGTCGACACGGCAGAGAACGTGGACCAGCAGTCGCGTAAACGGATGCTGGCGATCGTGGATCGTAGTATCACCAGCATGGAAAATTACATTAACGCCAATGTGGCAGACATTGAACTGGACGAGGATAACAAGGCGGTGCTCGCAAAGATCCGGGCGGATCGTGATTCGGTTGCGGACATGCGAGAGGAACTGGCCAGCATGGTGGACCAGTTTAATGCCCTCATCGATGAGGGGCGTTACGCCGAGGCAGAAGTGATTGCCAAGCAGGCCAGGGAAATCGCTCCCGATGAGCCAATCGTACAAAACCTGATCTGGAAATCACGATTTGCCCACCGGCTCGCGATGCAGATGTCCATCGACGAGAAAAAGGAACAGGGTTTCCTCGATACCATCACCTCGGTCGATCGATCCTCCGAGCCCTTTGATGACTCCCGCCCCTTCCGTTTTGACGGTGTTCGTGACTGGGATGAGTTGACACGCCGCCGTCGCCGATCGATGGAAAGGCAGAGCAGTCATCTTTCGCCGGCGGGGATGAAGATCCAGAACGCACTGAATCAGCCCGTGGATATCAGTTTCTCCGATACCCCCCTCTCGGTGGTCATGGAAACACTCGGTCGGATGACCGGGATCAACGTTCATCTCGATCGGCAGGGCTTGAGTGCCGAGGGAGTGACCAGTGATACGGCCGTCTCGATTAACCTCTCCCAGCCGGTGACGCTCAAGAGTGCTTTGAACCTGATGCTGGAAGAACTTCGCCTGAGCTATGTGATCCGTAACGAGGTGTTGTTGATTACCAGTGAAATGAGCCGGGATACGAATGTCTATCAGGAAGTCTACAACGTGGCGGACCTGGTAATCCCGATTCCGGATTTCGATACCGGGCAGAGCGTCGGGCTTCCCTCCGCAATCCGGGATGCCCATGACACGATGGGTTTTGGCACCAACCAGTTACGGGGAAATGGACCCCTGACACTGGCAAATGGTGAGGAGTCCAGCGGCATGGGGAATGCCTCGGTTCTGGCCCAGCTCGCTGCCAGCGATATGATACCGGGTTCCCAGGGTTCCCTGCCAACAAGTATTGGCGGTCGTGGTGGAGCCGCGATGGCAGATTTCAGCTCGCTGATCGAGTTGATCACCACGACGATTGAACCGGATTCGTGGGAGGATGTCGGTGGTGCTGGGACAATCAAGGAATTCCGCGGTAACCTCAGCCTGGTCATCAGTGCCACCCAGCAGGTGCATGAACAGATCCGCGACCTGCTCGAGCAATTGCGACGGTTGCAGGATCTGCAGATCACGATTGAAGTCAGGTTTATTACCCTCTCGGACAACTTCTATGAGCGTATCGGTATCGATTTCGATTTCGAGATTGATGACAACGTGAACGTGGATGACATCCAGGACGATTCCGGCCCGAGCGTGATGATTGGGCTGGATAGCGGGGGCCCGACAGTGGACCTGGACCTGGTGTTTGACCAGGGTGACGCCTACAACGCCGCGGTACCAGCGTTTGGTGGCTTTGATGCTGCCTCCGCAGCCAATTTTGGCTTCGCGATCCTGAGCGATATCGAGGTCTTTTTCCTGCTCCAGGCAGCGATCGGGGATAACCGCAGTAACGTTCTGACTGCTCCGAAGGTAACGCTCTTCAATGGCCAGCAGGCATCCATCTCCGATACCTCCCAGAGACCGTTTGTGACCGGTGTGATTCCCGTGGTGGGTGACTTTGCTGCCGCCCATCAACCGGTCATCGTGGTTTTGAGCGAGGGGACGAACCTGAGTGTGCAGGCGGTTTGTTCGAACGACCGTCGCTTCGTGCGACTCACGCTGGTGCCCTTCTTCAGCCGGATCGGCGAGGTGGAACAGTTTACCTTTGACGGCCGGCAGACGACCAGTACTGGAGAAACCGTACTGGATCCTGATGGAAATCCGACAGCTCGTAATAACGAGGTGACAACGATGGAAGGGACAACGATTCAGCTTCCCACCTTCCAGTTCACGACTGTATCTACAACGGTCAGTGTGCCAGATGGTGGTACTGTCCTGCTTGGTGGTATCAAGCGACTGAGCGAGGGCCGGACCGAGCGTGGTGTGCCAATGCTCGCCCAGTTGCCATATATTAATCGCCTCTTCAAGAACGTCGGAATCGGCCGCGATACCCAGAGCCTGATGATGATGGTCACACCGCGGATCATTATCCAGGAAGAGGAAGAACTGGCACAGACTGGTCTGGATAGCTCGCAGCTCTAAAGCAGCAGTCGGGATTCTCTCTGGCCAGGAGCCGGAATGAACGGGCCCAGGCTGGAAGCAGGACCGTTCGATGATCTGTCCTTCCGGGTGCATTCCACCAAGAAGATGAGGCAATGGCGACGTGCAAAAAGTGCCTGGTCATCGGCGCTGCCTCGATGGCACTCGCTGTCTGTTGTGGGGCCTTCGGCGCCCATGCCATCAAGTCCCTCCTGCTCGAGCAGGTGGAAACGGGTGAGCTCACAGATATCGAGCGATTGGACATCTCCCATAGTTGGGACGTGGCAGTCCGGAACCATGCAGTGCACTCTGTCAGCCTGATCCTGCTCGGCCTGGCTGTTGCCTTCTGTTCCCCTGGCTACCTGCGTTGGGCAAGGGCCCTGCTGCTGGCAGGTATCGTTCTCTTTTCCGGGTTGATCTATATCTACACGGGCGTCAAGGTGACCAGTGGAACGGAACTCACCCCTTTGATGTACCTGGTGCCACTGGGGGGCACGAGCTGGATTCTTGGCTGGATCCTGCTGGCAGTCGGTTTTTACCGTCACCCAGCGGTAATT
>JAPYUD010000155.1:0-7575 GCA_029936215.1 Pirellulaceae bacterium
GTCTACCAGGCAACCGCGCTGGACCCACGTGGAAAGACGCCGATCAAGAACCTCGAGCGACCCGGAGAACTGACCCGCGAGCAACAACGGTCCCTGCTCGATACGTTGCGATCGGCAAATGCACGGCACGCGAAGAAGCGACCGTTCGACAGTGACTTGAACGCACGGCTGGAGTCCTTTGAACTCGCTTACCGGATGCAGACCTCGGCACCGGAGGCCTTTGATCTGAGCCAGGAAACGGCAGCAACGCAGGAGGCGTATGGTCTGAACCGGAACGAGTCGAAAGACTATGGTCGCCAATGCCTGATCGCCCGCCGACTGGTAGAACGTGGCGTCCGGTACATCCAGGTCTTTGCCGACGTCGCCAAGACACCGGGGGGCGGGGTGAATGACGTTCCCTGGGATGCCCACAGTGACGTCAAGGTTAACCACAGTACTTGTGCTGCTTCGGTCGACCAGCCCACCGGGGCACTCCTCCAGGATCTCAAGCAGAGAGGCCTTTTGGATGACACGATCGTGATTTACGGCGGCGAGTTTGGTCGCACCTCTGATTCCCAGGGATCGGCAGGACGTGACCATAACCCAAATGCATTCACCACCTGGTTTGCAGGGGGTGGTTTCAAGGGCGGCACGCAGTACGGTGCCTCGGACGAATTCGGCTACAAGTCGGTGGAAAAACGGGTCAACGCGCACGATATCCAGGCCACGGTACTTCACCTGATGGGCCTGGACCATGAAAAACTGACCTACCGCTTCAACGGTCGGGACTTCCGGCTGACCGATGTCGAGGGCGAGGTGCTGCACGACATTCTTGCCTAGCTCTATCGGGCAGGTGGATGTTCCGTTCACACCCAGATTACCAGGGGGAGTTTTCCAGCAGTGATTCCCAGGCGGCCGCTCGGCAATACCGGCATGCAAGTGACCCAGTTGGGTTATGGCAGCATGGGCCTGCGCGGCCCCAACAGCTGGGGGGTCCGTGTCGTGGACGATGACGACTCGGACAGGTTCCTCAACCTGGTACTCGACAGCGGCATCAACTTCATCGATACCGCCCCGGATTACGGCGTCAGCGAGGAGCGAATTGGCCGTGCGATCGGTTCGAGGCGGAGCGAGTATTACCTGGCAACAAAATGTGGCTGTGATTACATCCAGCATGAAGACCACATCGAGGTGATTCACACCTGGACCCGGGACGTTCTGCAGCGGAATATCGAGACCAGCCTTGATCGGCTGAAGACCGACTCGATCGATCTACTCCAGTTCCACGGCGGTGACGCCGAAACGCTCGAGCGAGAGGGCCTGATCCAGATGCTCGTCGATTTCCGCAGCCAGGGACTGATCGGTCATCTCGGATCTTCCAGTTCCCTGCCTCACCTGCCGGGGATGATCGCGCTGGGCGTCTTCGAGACCTTCCAGATCCCCTACTCGTGTCTCGCACCCGGGCATCACGACTGGATCACGCGGGCAGCTGAGACCGGGGCCGGCATCATCATCCGCGGCGGCATTGCCCACGGGGGGCCGGATGCGGAGATCGATCGCCCGGCGCTCAATGATGTCTGGAAGGCAGCAGCACTTGATGAATTGCTTACCGACGGAATGAGTCGCGCCGAGTTGATCCTGCGTTACACGCTCAGCCACCCTGACTGCCAGACGACAATCGTGGGAACCTGCAGCGAGATGCACCTGGCAGAGAACCTGGCCAGCATGGCCAGGGGTCCGCTCGAGCAGTCACTGTACGACGAGATCACCACACGCGTGAAGGGAAGTGAGTGACTCCAGATTCCATGGATCGACCATGGTCTGAAGGACATCGCGGAGCGGCGGAGGCTGCCGCATTATTCGCTCTGTATTACCGGCGGCTTTTCAAGAGATCCCGAATATACTTCTGATCTTCCTTGCTGAGCTTGGTCATCGAGATGCCGATCACATCGCCATCGATTTTTTCCAGGTAGGCTTTCCCTGCCTTGAACTCGACGAACCTGGCCATGATCTTGAACTGCCCCGTGCTGTCGGTGAACTCATGCAGTTCGGATCGCGAGGTTGAAGGCGCATTCCCGGTTGAAGGTGCGCTCCCGGGAACACCACCCTCGACCTTGCCAACCAGTTCTTCCACTGCCTTGTCGATCGCGGCGCCACGGACCCCCTTATGCCGAATGATGCCCTCGTGATCGATCATGTAGACCGTCGGCCAACCACGTACGCCCCAGGCTTTCGAAATCGGCCCGCTGGTACCCATCGGACCATTCCAAAAACTGCGCCAGGTGATGTTTTCCTGTTTCATGCGTTGTTTGAGTTTGACTTTGTCCCGGTCACTGTTGACGCCGATCAGGGCAAAGGGTTCGTCTTTCATCTTCGCTACGAGCGACCGCTCGTGAGGGTACATGGCCCGGCAGGGGGGTCACCAATCACCCCAGAAGTCCAGCATCACAACCTTCCCCCGGTAGTCACTCAGCTTGAACTTCACACCGTCGACATCCTCACCCTGGATTTCCGGTGCCCGGTTCCCGACCTCGAGTCCCACTTTCACGTCCTCCGGCGCTGCGGCCGACAGGCCTGGCCCGGAGAACAAAGAACCCAACCCCAGGCTCACCAGAGCCAGGCAAGAGAATCCTGCTGCCATCCACCAGGAGAACTTGGACAGTTTCATAATGTTCCTCGTGATCGATCGGAATTGACTGACATGATTAAGAATACCAAGACCTTGATTATGTTTCAAATCCAGCCAGATAACCACTCCAGGATTGTCTAGAGGCTGCAGTGGAGCCTGTAATTACTACCTAGAGTCCCTCTTTCACTATTATCGAGCCATTATCATCGAGAATAATCTCAAAAGAGTCCGTCAAGTTGGGTGTGAAGTAACCGAACTTGGCCTGATATTCCTCTCCGTTGAGGGTACCACGAACCAGGCCTCCATCTTCCGCTTGCGATCGAAACCGCAAGGTTTCGACTGCCCCCGCCTTGAACGGTTCTATCTCGAAGAGATGTCCCCCCTGCCTTGATTTGTACCTGCTGCCACTGCCTGGCTCCCTGGTTTTCCAGTTTTATTTCATTTTTCGCACACCCCACGGCACTCACCAGCAGTAGACAGACAAGCAGTCGCTTCATGGCAGCACCTGGGAACCTGTCAAGGGATTTATTTCTTTGCTGGCCGGGGTGCACGGGGTTTTGCCACCGGCTTGATCATCACCACCTCGACATCGTTCTTGAGCCGGGGGCCAGGTGTCGATCGGCCGTCACTGATCATCCGGCTGAGCATCTCTTTCATCCTGGCAACCCGTTCCGGATGACTCGCCTGCAGGTTATTGGATTCACCGGGGTCGTCAGCCAGGTTGTAAAGCTGAACCGGCGGCATTCTGGAAAGGTCCACCTGCCCCGGGCGCGGGGCACTCCATCCGCCCGAACCGGGACAGAGGCAGAGTTTCCAGTCACCGTCACGTACTGCGAACTGGCCACCGATCGATTGTGACACGATCGACGTCCGCCGCGGCCCGTTTGCCTTTCCAAGTAGTACCGGCAGGAAGGAGAGACTGTCCTCCCCTCCCGTCTTGCCAACTCTCGCTCCAACAATCTCGGCCACGGTTGCCAGCAGGTCCAACTGCCCGACCAGTTGATCGGTGCGAGAGCCGGCTTCTACCTTCCCGGGCCAGCGAACCACGAAGGGGACCCGGTGGCCTCCCTCGAAGATATCCGCCTTGTGACCCCGGTAGATGTAATTCTGGTCATGCCCAGCCGCTTCCAGTTCCGGGATCTTGGCCGCGGGCGAGCAGCCATTATCGGTCGTGAAAATGAGCAGCGTGTTGCCGGCGATGCGGTTCTCGTCCAGGGCCTTGAGAACCTGTCCGACCGTCCAGTCGACCTGCATCGTGAAGTCGCCGTACTTGTTGACCCCGCTTTTCCCTTCCCACTCGGCTGTCGGAAGGATCGGCGTGTGCGGTGCGTTGAGGGGAAAGTAGAGAAAAAACGGTTCGCTAGACCCTGCCTGGTCGTGAATGAACTGGACCGCCTCTTTCGTGATCGTTGGCAACACGTCCACCGCCTCGAAACCGGCGGCAGCCGGCCCCTTGCGATGGAAGGCCTTTTCCACGGTTGCCGGTTCGGTGGGAGTCCGGTCGCGGACAAAAACGTAGGGTGGCATGTCCAGCGATGCGCTGATCCCAAAGAACCTGTCGAAACCCAGGTCGCAGGGACCATTGCTGATCTGGCCCTTGTAGTCAACGTCCCAGCCTCCCTTGAAGCCGCCGGAGAAGTTACCCTTGTCATTTGCCGTCCCCCCCTGCTTGAGTGGCCAGTCCCAGCCAAGATGCCATTTCCCGATGCAGGCGGTCGTGTAACCATGCTGCTTGAGCAGCGAGGCGACCGTCAGGCGACCCGGCGAGATCAGCGGCCTGGAAAATCCACCCAGCACGCCCCTTTGAAGATGGGTCCGCCAGTGATAGCGTCCAGTCAGGACCGAGTAACGCGTCGGTGTGCAGACGGAGGAGGAGGAATGTCCATCGGTAAAGATCATTCCCTGTTTCGCGATCCGGTCAATATTCGGAGTGGGAATCTTCGACTCCGGGTTCAGGGCAGAGACATCCCCAAAGCCCTGGTCATCGGCCATGATGTAAATAATGTTGGGCTTCTTCGCGGGGGCTGCCTCGAGCCGGTTCATGCCGACAGCCTGCCCCATGACGATTACCAGGCTCACAACGATCGCAGCGGGTAATATCCTGTTGATGGTGTCGCCTCCCCTGTTTTCAGATCGACAAAACGGTATCGCTCACAAAGCGAGTCACTCCACTCGATTGTAACTGCTCCGGGAAGAACAGGCTGCCCTCTCGATGGCTGGCCGTCATCGACGCCTCACGGCTTGAGCTGCTGGAGCATTTTCATCTGCACGCCGATCGGCTGATCGAGGAACTTCTCGAAGCGATGGTAAAAGTCACTGGCGTCCCGCACGTTCGCATAACGTGCCAGTGCCTGCTCCCACCCCAGCCGTGCCACCAGGGGATAAAACTTTCTCGTGTAGCCTTTAACGCTCCGGCTTCTGGACCGGTGGATCGCGAAGGCGACAGCCCAGACACCCGCATCGTAGGCCAGGTGCCGGTAGTACTTTTTTAGTTCTGGCCGCTCTTTTTCGAGCTTCTCGACATCTTCAAAGTCTTTCACCGAGGCCTCGTCCCCGACAGACTGGACCATTCTCATCGACTGGTTCATGGACTGATCCATGTCGATCCACTCCTCCTTGTCTCCGAGGTAAAAGGCCAGGAACTCAGCCCCTCCCTCGGTCATCCAGGTGGGAGTCCGAGGGAAAGCTTTCTGGAAGACATGTGTGTATTCATGAATCCCACGCGTGTAGAGGTAGGGAAAGGGAAAGCCGTGTGGATTGATGAACACCAGTTCGGCAAATGGCGGATCGGTCGAGTTGACATAGGAGAGATAGGCCTCCGTCGAACCATCCCGGGCGCGCTGGACCAGGGAGGCCCCCTGCCCCTTCAGGCAGTCGCTGATCCGATCCGGGCTGCCCCGATGGCGGCGTCGGCAAAATGCCTCGATGATGGCCTGGCCTGTTTTCGGATCCTCCAGCTCGCTGGACTCCTGGCCAATGACGTAGACCTGGACCGGCCCGTAGTTCCCAAGGTAATCGCGGGTCCTGTCAATTCCCGTCTTGACCGTGTCGAACCACTTGCTGTCGTAATTATCATTGCGAGTGTAAGCCGGCGGCTGCTGGATGCGGCGCAGCAACTTCTGCTGCTGGTCATTTTGGGCAGGGACCGCCGCCGGACAACAATGCAAAAGAGCAAGCAGGACAAAGAGATAACGATGCATAAAACGGAATCCTCATCTCCCCGGGGAATGGCGGTTCGCTTGATTGTAACCGCTCCCCACTACCGGTACCCGCAGGCCCTTCCTCCAGCCACCCTCCTTTCCTTGCCAGCGGGAATCGGGCCGCATAGGTTATAGGCTCTCTTCAACCATGAGATTTTCGAATCGGGAGAGATCCTCTGAGCATCCTTGAGCAGGCAAGAACCCTTTTTTCCGAATTGGAGACCCTGAATTGTTTGTCGATCTGAATGAGCATGAAAATCGGACACCAGGTCCCCAATCCCGTGGATTCATGGTGATCCTTGTAGCCGCGTTGACAATCACGTGGTTCGCCCCGGGCAACAGGGTAATCGGCGACGAAGACGAAAGTCGACTTCGGCAGAGGATCACTGAGCTGGAAGCCGAGAACCGGGCGCTTCGCAAGATTATCACGGGGATCCAGGGCGCGCTGAAGTCGGTGCCGAAAACCAGTATCCCCCAGGAAGGCGACGCAGGAGGACTGCGCGTGGTCATCTTGCCCGGCGACTGGGGCAGCTCGGAGCTGGAGGACATTCGCAGGGTCTGCGTCTCTTCGGCCGGGGCGATTTGGTCGCAGCTATCTGAAGATGGCCTGGCCCCGATCCTCGTACGACGTTCGCAGACTGGCCCCATTAGCCTGTATAAGCGAGGCGAGGGGAACGAGTACGTTGTCGAGCTGGATACCAGCAACAACGCCTGGGCGCAGTGTGCTTTCCAGTTCTCGCACGAGTTCTGCCACATCCTCTGCAACTACCGGAATGTCCCGAATCGACAGCTGTGGTTTGAGGAAACGCTGTGTGATTGTGCCTCGTTATTTGCACTTCGACAGATGGCCGAGGAGTGGAAGACCAAGGCTCCGTATTCGAACTGGACGTCCTATGCACCGGCCCTGGGAGGCTATGCGGCGGACCGCATCAAGCAGTACGACGGTCAGACGGACCCTGTCTCGGCGTTCTACCAGATGCACAGGGAAAAACTCGAAGAGAACGCCAACCACCGGGAATTGAATGGATACATTGCCGTCAAGCTGCTGCCATTGTTCGAGAAGACGCCATCTGCGTGGCAATCGCTGCGATACATCAATCTCGGGCCGAAAAAAGAGAACACGTCGTTTGATAACTACCTCTCAGGCTGGCACGATCGAGTTCCTGCAAAGCACAAGCAGTTCGTCAAGAAGGTCGCCGCAGAGTTCGGTATCGACGTGACCCAGTAAGCCTGGATCTGACTGACTGGCCAAGAGCAGCACAGCAGGTGAATGTTCCCTAATTGACCGGACGGACAATCATCGTGAAAGAACGAGGATTATTATCGGTCAGCACCTTGGCGAGTCCTCGCTTACCGTCCTTCTCACCCATATGCGTTCGTTGCGTCCCGTCCAGGTAAAACAACGTTACATAGTAATGTCGGCGAGGTTTGATCTGCCCGTCCTCTCCCAGTTCGAGAGTTAGTTTCGTTTCCTTGCCTGCTTGATGGGACACGGACTTTCTTTCGACCTGGTCGATGAGCGTCGCGCCGACGTCCGCCAGCAGTGGGTCAAACTCATAAAGTCGCACGTCCAGTCTGCGGCCCTCAAAGGAAGCGACCTTCTCGGGCAGGATGACGGTCACCGTGACCTTGGCCGAGTTCTTGTCCGCTGCGCCTGTAATCGACTCGACACGAAACTTCCGCTGTTTGACATCCCAGCTTTTGACAGCCTTGATTCCCTCGCGTGACACGGTGTGAAACGTGATTGTTGCCTTCACGGAGCGTTGA
>JAPYUD010000636.1:0-1566 GCA_029936215.1 Pirellulaceae bacterium
TGGCTTGATGTGGATGGCGATGGGAAGCCAACCAGTGCCTATCAATACGCTCAACAACTGATGAAACAAACAACAGGCGAGATCAAGCCGTTGCTCAGGCTGTTGGCCAGTTACGACGAAGCGGTTGCTGCCCAGGCTGCCGCGCTGCTGCAAGCAAAGACCCCGGGAATCCTCTTGCAGGACGAATTCCAACAAGCGCTCACAGAGGCAGCTGACCCGGTGCGAGAGGGAATCCAGGTCTACCTCAACCAGTGGCGGCAAAGCCAGCAGATTCTCAGTGGCCGCTGAACAAGTAGCCCCGGTGACGAGGAATCTCCATGGATGCTGTCAGGGCCTGGCCCATCTGACGGTTACCTGAAATGGACCCTTTGGCGTAAACTCTTTTCCTGAAAGCCTGTTCGCTTTTATTGCCCGCTGATAATCCTCTTGATGAGCACCGGAGAGCCCTTTTTTTGAAGGAGAGAAACGATGGATTCGGTCAAACGCGCTCAGAAAATGATGTTAGTGCTGGTCATCATCCCAGCCTTTTTGTGCGTGGTCGGAATTGTCGCTTACTTCATCACAGACAGGGGGGGGGATGTCCTTGGTATCCTGTCCGGATGGACCTGTTTTTCGGTGGCCATGGTCTCGCAGGCCCAGGGTGCCATCAAGACACTCGAGCACGAGATCGAGTCGCTCAAATCGGGGGGTTCGGAAGCCCCACCCGCCGCTGACAGCGAGAGTAACGAGCCGGCCGATGAGTGACGCCGGCCCCCCGGTTCGACTTTTACCGCGGCCAGTTGGCACGGTAGAATGGGATTGGCCGAAAACAGTTCGGGGTGAGAGAATGCGCCAGCGACACGGTTTAAAACGAGATTCGCGGAATTGCCATGAATAGAAACAACACCAGGTTGATCGGGCTTGTTGCCCTGCTCTCCCTGCTGGCAGGAACTGCAGCGGGACAGGATGACAGCAGCTCCGTGGCGACGGCCGTTGTCGAGAACGGGTCAGCACTCTCCACGCTCGACGAGCTGAAAACTGCCGGGGCACTGCGGTCAAGTTACCTCCAGCAACAGTACCGGCCAGTCAAGACAAGGACACCGCGAGCCGACCTGGCAGCCTTTCGAAAGGAGATCGAGCCGCTCCTCAGGAAAGCCTGCCTGGAATGTCACGGGCCCGAGACCCAGGAAGGCAACATCCGCATCGACACGCTGGATCCCGACCTGCTGCATGGCGAGGATGTGAGCTGGTGGCTGGAGGTCATGGCCGTACTGAACAATGGTGAAATGCCGCCGGCGGATGCGGAGAAACTGGCGGACAGCGATCGCAGCAGGGTCATCGAGTGGCTCTCCTCGGAAATCCAGGTCGCCTCGGCGGTCCGCCGCGCCGGGCAGGGACACTCGTCGTTTCGCCGCATGACCCGCTACGAGTACAACTACGCGCTGCAGGACCTGCTCGGTCTTCCCTATGACTTTGCCAGGGACCTGCCTCCCGAGGCGATCTCGGAAGATGGCTTCCAGAACAGTTCTGAATTGCTGCACATGTCAGGCGTGCAGTTTGAAACGTATCGCACGCTTGCCCGCAAGG